>CALPPJ020000010.1 GCA_943325425.2 Bifidobacterium breve
AGCGACTAAAGAGTCGTTTCGTGTGGTGGCAGTGATGTTCACGCCACTATGTGCCACGATAGGGATATGAAAATTTCTCGTTACCCAGTAGTGATCTCGTCATTTGTTTTGCTCGGAGTCGTAACTTTGTCGGCGTGTTCAAACGACGACACCGCATCTTCGGTGTCGCTTGCACCAACGACCGAAGCAACATCAGCGACGCCAACTGATCCTGTGAGTACTGCCGCCCCAACGAGCACCGCGAGTAAAGAGACCCCCGAATCGGGAACTCCTGCTACCGAATCGGTCACGATTGAAATTGATGCAGATGCTGGAATGGCCGAAGTTGCATCGGTGGTCGTCGGCACGCCCGTCACGATTCATGTGATCGCTGAAGTTGAAGATGAGTTCCACCTTCATGGATACGACATTGAACTTTCAGGTGACGACGTCACATTTGAATTCGTTGCCGACAAGTTGGGCGAATTCGAACTTGAAGGTCACGAAACTGGCGAAGTGTTATTGAATTTGTCAGTCCTTGCTGACTGACAAATTCAACAACACTTGGTTCGGCCGGAGTTGACTAGTTCTGACGGCAAGGCTGGCCGCGGAGCGAACCACATGCGGCAACGCCGGCGGGTACGTTCAGGCCAGGCACGATCGAAAGTGCAATCGATGACGGGTGTTCGGCATCGTGCAGAATCGTGACCTTTTCACCAGCATTGAGTGTTGCAAACTTCCATTCGCCACGGTTGCCACCTGGTGTATCGATGGTGATTCGAATTTTCGATCCTGCTCTGAACGGGTGAGCAACGGGGAAAATTTCGACTCGTGCGAGGAATGGTTCGCCAGGTGTCACTGACATGACGTCTGATTCAAAGAAGTCATGTACGGGACGAAGTTCGGTACTGGTCGACTCGTTGAGTGCACGGAGGCTGGCGCGGAGCCAACCACTTTGAACATAGGTCTCTGAACCGTCGGGACGAATTTCGCTGATGGTTACTTCGAGGTCAGTGTCGGCGGCTTCTGTCGAAATCCACAGGTCAGCAGATCCTGGTCCGATGATGACAGTGTCCTCAGCTAAAGCAACAGTAGTGAAAACTGCGGCAGTGCCTTCGGGGTTGCGCACCCAGTTCCACTTGATATTGGCATCCCAAATACTTCCTTCGCCTCCGAAGAATGTCTCAGGAGTTGCCGAGGGATCGGCGGTGTAGTCGGTGCTGCTGGTTTGTGCGACGGCAGAACCAAGGGTTCCGTTGTCGCCCAAGTTGAAGCGAACTACTTTTGCTTCTGGGATTGGCCACGCCGAGAAATCGGCACGCCAACGGTTGAGAGGTGTGCCCGGTGCTTGACCATCTGCAGCGCCCTCTTCAAACAAGATGCGAACAGACGGCTCGTTTTCGAAAATTTCAAGGGCTTCCTCAAAAGTCATTCCGGTAAAGCGATTCTCTTGCACGATTGGTGTGGCCACTCCAAAAATGCCTGGTGTCAAAACTGTGGCGATCAGGCCAGCAGCGGTGAGATCAGGCACTTTCTTCGCAACATACAAACTCAAGAACTCGGCGTAACGAGGGAAGACGGCCGGCCCGAGCGACTCGGTGTGCAAACCGTTGACCAACGTTGTGTACATGTGCGGAGTGCCAGTGAACTTGTCAATGAAAGCGGGGAAGTGTCCACCAGTTTGTTCGTCTTGCCAAGCGCCCGACAAGAAAACAGGAACATTGATTTTGTCAACAAACAATGATGGGTTGATGGAGTCGCCAACTTCGGGTTCGTAGAACACGTTGTCGTTGATTTCGCTGATGAGGTCGGGGTTTTGCAAACGTAGTTTTTGGTTGTCGGCACAAATGGTGTCTCCTGAGTCGGCCATCTTCTTCGACCACTCTTGGCCATAAACAGCAGCGCTATCCATACGTTCTTTGGTCCACTTCACCGCAAAGCCGGTGTTCAAGATTCCGCCGGGACGAAGCGTGCTACGTGCACTGTCATCAATGACCGACAGTGGCGTGATGGCAGCCAAGCTCGGCGGCTGAGTAGCGGCGACGAACAGTTGGCTGATGCCGGGATAACTAATGCCCACCATTCCGACTTCGTTGTCTTGCACCCACGGTTGAGCGGCGATGGCTTCGATGGCGTCATAACCATCAAGTGATTGTGACTCTTCGAAGTAACGGAAAGAACCGCCAGAGCAACCAGTACCGCGCATGTTGACGGCGACATAGGCGTATCCGAGAGTCGTAAAGAGTTGACCAAATGTGGTGTCGTCTGGGTTACTCGGCGAGTACCCCGAGTATTCAACAACGGTGGGGTACGGGCCGTCTTCAACCTTGCCGGGGAACATGACGTTGATGGAAAGAGTTGTTCCGTCACGAGCGGTTAGATATCCGAAGCCCGGGGCTGGGAGTTCTTGTTCGGAATAGAAACTTTGCTCGGGAATGAATGTGGCGTCATAAACCACGACTTCTGCGCTGGCAGCCGACATGTCGGTATTGACGACTTTGTACAAACCAACTTCAAGATTGCGGGCCAGAAATGAACCCTGTTCATCGGTTGTTCCTTCGGCAGCGATCGTGCCGTCTTCGGCTTGAATCTGCAGATCTGTGCCTGGTTCGGCGTCAATGACTGCGATTTGATGGGCGCCCGGACGAACCGTGTAGGTCGCCAGCGGGAGTGGGGCCAACGTGGTGTTGGCCTCAGTTGTTGGCGCATCAGTGGTACTTGAATCGCTATCGCTTGAGCAAGCGGCGAGTGTGACAATTGATGCGAAAGCGACGGTAACGCCCAAAATACGACGAGTGGTAAGTGACATTGGTTCCTCCCCAGGTAACTCATTTGACTGTAGAGCCTCGGCATCAGGCACAATGGTGTCGTGACTCAAGAAAAGATCGCGACCCCAGACCGTGAGTTGATGATTGGCGACGTCGGCCGACTTGTCAACATTGAGTCTCCGTCTCTAGATATTGAAGCCGTCACGCAGAGTGCGCATGAATTGGCATCATTAATACAGCAACGTCTGGGCTCTTCGGCAACATTGATCAGCTCGATCGCTGGCCCGCACGTGCACTGGAGCGGCGGCGGCGAATCAAAGGTTTTGATCGTCGGGCACCATGACACCGTTTTCCCGAAAGGCGCGCTTGCAGCTCGTCCATTTACGGTTGAAGGCAACAAAGCGACTGGTCCCGGAATCTTTGATATGAAAGCCGGAATCGTGCAAGCGATTCATGGTGTTGCGGCTTTAGTTGATAAATCTGGCATCGAGATTTTGATCACATCCGATGAAGAAGTTGGATCAGTGCATTCAAGAGATTTGATTATTGAACGTGCCAAAGCATGTGGTGCAGTCTTGGTGTTAGAGCCAAGCGCCGACGGCGGAGCGTTGAAGACGGCGCGCAAGGGAACCGGCACATTTGAATTGCATGTTCATGGCAGAGCATCGCACGCGGGTCTTGAACCAGAAAAAGGTGTCAATGCGCTTGTTGAGGCTTCATCGCAAGTTTTGCGAATCAATACATTTGGAAATGCTGATGTAGGCACAACGGTGACACCGACAGTTGCGGTCGTTGGAACAGCGGACAACGTGGTGCCAGCGCTTGCGAAAATTTCGATCGATGTGCGGGTCATTGAAGCCGCTGAACGTGAACGCGTCGAAGCACTGATGAATTCGTTGGCGGTTGAAAATCCGCAAGCGCGACTTGAAATCAAAGGTGGCTTTAATCGACCGCCGATGCCGCCGACAGCGTCAACGTGGTTGTTCCCTTTGGCAGTCGAAGTTGCGCGAGAATTGGGCTTGCCTGAATTGCAAGGTGTTGCAGTGGGCGGTGGCTCCGATGGAAACTTCACGGCTGCGGCCGGAGTGGCGACGCTCGACGGTCTTGGATCTGTGGGCGGTGGCGCCCATGCCGATCACGAATGGGTCGATGTGAATCAGATGCCAAGTCGGGCACTACTCATCGCCGGCCTCGTCTCCCGCCTCCAACAAAACCGGCAATAACTCACCACTTTGGAAGATAGTTGCCGCCTAGCGGCAGGCAAACTCCAAAGTGGGGAAAATGGGCTATTCGAGTTCGAGGAGGTTGGTGCCGGCGGCCAGGGTTCCGGCCTCACGGTAAATCTCCAGTTTGCTGCGACTGTCCTCAATATCAAGGTTGCGCATTGTCAATTGACCGATTCGATCAAGCGGACCAAACGGTTGATCTTCAACCCGTTCCATACTCAAGCGTTCGGGCGAATAGGTCAGATGAGGGCCAGTTGTATCAAGCACCGTGTAATCGTCGCCACGACGCAACCGCAAAGTCACTTCACCGGTAATCGCAGAACCGACCCAACGCATGATGGGCTCGCGCAACATGAGGCTCTGCGGATCAAACCAACGACCCTCGTACAGCAGTCGACCTAAACGACGTCCCATGGTGCGGTAATTCTCGATCGTTCCTTCGTTATGAATGGCTGTGACAAGACGTTCATAAGCAATGTGTAACAATGCCAAACCTGGAGCTTCGTAAATACCTCGGCTCTTGGCTTCGATGATGCGATTTTCAATTTGGTCGCTCATGCCGAGTCCGTGACGTCCACCAATACGGTTGGCTTCGTGAACAAGTTCAACCTGATCAGCAAATTCTTGATCGTTGATTGCAGCTGGCCAACCTTCGTGGAAACGAACCTTCACAGTTTCGGACGCAATCGCAACATCTTCTCGATAGTGCGCAACGCCCATGATGGGCTCAACGATTTCCATCGAAGTTGAGAGTTCTTCAAGCAACTTTGCTTCGTGGGTTGCTCCCCAAATATTGGCATCAGTGCTGTAGGCCTTTTCGGTACTGGCACGGTACGGCAAATTGTTCGCCAATAAGAACTGACTCATTTCGGTACGGCCACCGAGTTCAGAAACAAAGGCTTCATCAAGCCACGGCTTGTACACGCGCAGTTTCGGATTGACCATGAGTCCGTAACGATAGAAACGCTCGATGTCATTGCCCTTGTACGTTGATCCGTCGCCCCAGATATCAACGCCATCTTCGTGCATTGCTCGTACTAACAAAGTTCCGGTCACAGCGCGCCCAAGTGGAGTGGTGTTGAAGTAGGTCTTTCCAGCAGTCGTGATATGGAATGCTCCGCACTGCAACGCCATGAGGCCTTCGCGTACCAATTCGGTTCGGCAGTCAATGAGACGGGCCTGTTCGGCGCCGTATTCTTTGGCGCGACCCGGAATTCCCGGTAGGTCGGGTTCGTCGGGTTGACCTAAGTCAGCGGTGTAGCAATAGGGGATCGCCCCCTTGGCGCGCATCCAGGCCACGGCGGCAGACGTATCGAGACCACCTGAGAACGCAATACCGACTCGTTCGCCGATGGGAAGAGATGTAAGTACCTTGGCCGACATAGGTTCTGACGCTATCGGTTCAGCCCACCCGAGTCAGGTGACCATGAGGCGGCATATTGTAGGTAGTGCATGAATAAAGCCATGAATATGGATGGAGGCATTCACCAGATTCCGCTGCCGATGCTGCCTGGCCAGTTGTGGCTATGCGGCAAACATTTCATTGGCCCCGACCCTGAGGTCGCGGTACGGCGCGTGAATGCTGATCATGTTGTTTGTCTCGTTCAAGAACATGAACTCAGAGGGCGTTATGACGACTACATCAGGTGGCTTCGACCCAATGAGCGGGCCACTTGGTTCCCGATTCATGACTTGTCGTCACCAGTGCTGTCGACTGTCTTGCCGCTGTATCAACAAGTGAAAGAACGTTTGGCTCGTGGGGAATCGATAGTTGCACATTGTGCGGCTGGAATAGGTCGCGCGGGTACCTTGGCCGTTGCAGTCTGTCAACTCGCTGGGATGCCGTTAGATGAAGCGCTGACTCACGTGCGTCACCATCGACCAGGGGCCGGGCCAGAAGCGGGGAGTCAGTTAGATGTAGTGGTTGCGCTTGACAAATTGCTGAGTCGATAACGACCGGCGAAAGCGCCAACCATCAATAACAAGCCCGAGATTGCGAGTACAAAAGTCACGACTGCACTGCCGGGTGACGAGTCACGATCAAGGACGGCAAGCACCATGAGGATGCTGGTCGGCACTGCCGAAACTAGAAATACTTGGGGGCCGTGGAAGAGCGACCACAAAGCCGTGGCCATTAACGGAAAACAGGTTGCGGCGACCAAAATGGTCAACATCACCGAACCCCATCGTTGATCATCGAGCCAAATGACGGGCCGGCCAATGATTTGTGACGACGCCCCAACGCAAATGAAGGCGAACATTTCCAGGAGCCATCCAAGGGCGATGATTCGGCTCCAAGCGGGTGCAAGACGGGTTTGCTGACGGGCACCAGGAAAAAAGCTGAATTCGGGTGGGGTCGTCGATGGCGGATGGAGATGAGGAGGCTGCCAGTCGGGAGAATCAGTCACACTCACAAAGGCCAAGTTACCTGAAGTCCATGCTGCAGAGTCAGCCGATAACTTGCAGATGTGGCTAGAGAAACGGCGAGTCCGCATTTCCAGAAACTTTCATTCTTTTTCCCCATGTGGAATGAGGAGGAATACATCGGACGGACCTTGTCGGCTGCTCACGAGGCTGGTCGTTCGCTCATCAATGTTGGAGAGATCGCCGACTATGAGATTTTGATTATTGACGATGCGTCGACCGACTCAACACCCCAACTTGCCGACGAGGCTGCTGCTAATGATTCGCGGGTTCGCGTTGTGCACCATCCGAAGAACCGCAAGCTGGGTGGTTCAATCAAAACCGGATTTGCGAACGTCACTGGCGATTTAGTTCTTTACACCGATGCAGACTTGCCCTTTGACATGGTTGAACTGCAAAAGGCCTGTCGTTTAATGCGTCAGTACGAGGCCGACATCATTAGTGCCTATCGGCTTGATCGAACGGGTGAGGGCTATGTTCGGACCGTTTATTCCTTTTTCTACAACGTGCTGGTTCGGATTTTCTTTGGGCTCAAAATTCGTGATGTGAACTTCGCCTTCAAAATGTGCCGTGGACGAATCTTCGAACATATCTCCCTCAAGAGCGAGGGTTCATTTATCGACGCTGAATTAGTGATTCGGGCGAACAAACTTGGGTATCACATTGTGCAGTTTGGTGTTGACTACTTTCCTCGAACCCGAGGCGTTTCCACGTTGTCTTCGCCGAGTGTCATCGTCAAAATTCTCAAAGAAATGCGTGAATTACGTCAAGAACTTCGCGCTATTGAGCCCATCGTCACTCGGTCCTAACCCACCTTTCGTCCGTGAGAGATATCCTTCATACCCGTGTCTAGTCCCCAGCGCCCCCGACGAATGAAATCGAGTCGTATGCGTTCTTCGGCGTTGCAACAATGGACACCAGCAGTTGCTGCTGGAGCAATTTTGTCAGCAGTCGTGTTGATCGGGGTCGTCGCTGATGGGTCTTCATCAGATGATGGCGCTACGGAATCGACGACGACCATCGCACAAGTGGTCACGCCTTCATCAACGGCTCCTGTCAACAAATTGCCCTTAACTCAAACTTATGGCCGTGGTGCGGCTGGTCCCGAAATCAAGTTGATTCAAGACCGATTAATTGAGTTGAACTTTGATCCAGGTATCGCCGACGGTGCATTTGGCGAACGCACTCAACAAGCAGTGTGGGCTTTTGAAAAACTCGTGATGGGCGTGCCACGTGATCAAGTAACCGGGAAGGTGACGCCCGAAATGTGGAGTCGCATGCAGGACCCATTGCAAATATTGCCACGCCGGCCCGACTCAACCCCAGACCACACCGAGATCTACTTGCCAGAGCAGGTTCTCATTGTTTTCAATGCTGACGTTCCTGTTCTTGTCACCCATATATCTTCAGGTGACAACGAAGAATGGTGTGAGGAAGTCACGATTTCTCCAGGCGAACAAGACAATGAAGGCGGCACCGAACCCTTAAAGAAGGGTGTGTGCGGTTTGTCGTGGACACCTGGCGGCGTATACAAGTACTACCGAATGGTGGTTGGACGACGAGAGAGTCAACTCGGCGGCATGTACAACCCCGTGTACTTCAATAAGGGTATTGCAGTTCACGGCGCACAGGAAGTCCCTGATCATCCGGCTTCTCACGGTTGCATTCGTATTCCGATGCACGTCTCTGATTATTACCAATCACTCGTAGCCAAGGGTGACCAAGTTTTTGTCTTTGATGGGGTGAAAGAACCAGAAGCTTATGGTGCGCAAGTGCCACGCTTTAACTGGACCGATCCGAATTACACCACGACTACGACATCAACGACTGCCGCTCCGGTAGTGACTGTGCCGCCGACGATTGCTCCGACGACGCCAGCGGTAGTGACGACAACGAGCACGACTACGACAACTGCGGTTATTCCTGCTGCTTAATTGTTCAGCGAGTCAATGACCTTTTGAAGTTCATCAACTTCGGCCTGCTGACCCTTCACCATGGACTTGGCCATATTGATGACATCTCGATTTGAGGCATTTTCAATTGCATAGTTGGCCATCGCAATTCCACCGTTGTGATGCTTGATCATGAGTGTGGCAAAGATGCGTGCACCTTCGTCGCCCGATGCTGCTGCCAACGAGTCAAGTTCAGATTGGCTCGCGAGTCCATCCATTTCGTCAATGGGCATCGGATGTCCCATCCATGTCATTGCAGTGCCAGTGTCGTTGACCTCGCTGGCGGACAATGAGCGAAGCAACTGCACCATGCGTCCATTTTCTAATTGCTGCGTCAACAAGATTTCTTCGGCCAGCATGCTGAGGCGTGGATGAGGGTCAACGGCAGACGTGCGGTAGAAATATGCCATCTCGACTGCTTGATCATGGTGGTATCGCATGTCTTGTAAGAACCCGACGTCAACCTTGTTTTTGTCTGGGGTAGCACCTGCGTCGCCGAAGTAGTAGCCGATACCAATTCCGAGGATCAACATTGAAAGGCCGAGTGCGAGAAAGTTGAGAGGGTTTTGCCACCAAGGGAGAACAATTGATTCGTCGTCAAGATTTGCGGCATTATCAACTTGCGTACTCATGTCTCAAGCGTGTCATATATCTACGTGCTGAGCGCCACCTTTTGTGATCTTTTTGTTCAGAGAAATATGCACCAATTTCTAATAGTGATAGTTTTGGTATGTGCTACTTGATGTGCAAGACGTGTCAGTTCGTTTTGGCGGCATTGTTGCGCTCGACGGACTGACCTTTGTCATAAAAGAAGGGGACATTTGCGGTTTGATCGGCCCCAATGGGGCGGGTAAAACAACGATGTTCAACGTCGTGAGTCGGATTTACGATCCCTTCAAGGGTCGAATCTCATTTGATGGTCACGATCTGTTGTCAGTGCCTGCTCATCGCATTGCTGAACTTGGTATCGCCAGAACGTTTCAGAACTTGGCTTTGTTTCCCACGATGTCACTATTGGAAAATGTCATGGTCGGAGCGCATAGTCAAGGTTCAGTTGGTTTCGTGCAGGCAATCACCCGGATCGGCGCTCAAAAAGAGAATCGCCGTATACGTGACGTCTCTTATGACTTGTTACGCGATTTGAATCTGGAAAAACTTGCCCACCATCCGGCAGCTGGGTTGCCTTTTGGCACATTAAAGAGACTCGAAATTGCCAGAGCTCTTGCTGCTGCTCCGCGATTCTTGCTACTTGACGAACCTGCCGCAGGTTTAACTCATTCAGAAGTAGACGAACTTGCCGACACGATTGTGGCCATTCGCGACAAGTTCAAATTGACGGTGTTGTTGGTTGAACATCACATGTCGATGGTTATGAAAATTTCCGATCAAGTAGTTGCTATGGAGTTCGGGCGCAAGATTGCTGAAGGAACTCCAAGCGAAGTTCAAAGTGACGCGAACGTGATTCGTGCCTACTTGGGCGGTGAGGTATGAGCTTGTTAAAGACCGTTGGTTTGCGAGCAAGTTACGGACAAGTTGATGTTTTGCTTGGCATTGATATTGACGTGAGTGAAGGTGAAATGGTTGTGGTACTCGGTGCTAATGGCGCTGGTAAGACCACAACAATGCGTGCGGTGTCTGGAACTATTGCGCGCAGCGGTTCGGTTGTCTTTGATGGCCAAGAAATAGTGTCTCAAAGTGCCGAATCAATCGTTCGGCTGGGGGTTGCTCATGTGCCGCAAGGGCGAGGCACCTTTTCAGAACTGACGGTTGAAGAGAATCTGCGGATTGGTGCATATATTCGCAAGGATTCAATTGAAAGCGATATCGCTCGTTGGTACGAAACATTTCCTCGCCTTGAAGAGCGTCAGAATCAACGTGCCGGAAGTTTGTCTGGCGGTGAGCAACAAATGTTGGCCATCGCCCGTGCTCTTATGAGCCGCCCACGTCTTTTGTTGTGTGACGAACCAAGTCTTGGACTCGCTCCGCTTGTGACGCAGGAATTGTTTGAAGTTTTGAAAAATCTAAATGAGCAAGATGGATTGTCGGTTTTGTTGGTTGAACAAAATGCGAACTTGGCGTTAAAGGTGGCAAGCAAGGTGTACCTCCTTGAAACTGGTCAGGTCGTTGCTTCGGGAAGCGCAGAAGCGATCGCCGGTGACGAGCGCATTAGGAAGGCGTACCTCGGGGGCTGACATGGAACGACTTCTGCAATACATATTTGATGGTCTGTCATTCGGAGCGATCTACGCGCTTTTGGCGCTTGGGTTAGTGGTCGTCTTTCGTGGCACCGGACATCTGAATTTTGCACAAGGTGAGATGGCGATGTTTTGCACATTCATCATTTGGCAGATCAACGATTGGGGAGTGCCGCTCATTTTGGCGGTCGTCATCGGCATGGTCTTTGGTTTTCTCCTTGGTGCCGGAACCGAGGCAACAGTGATTCGATCAGTTGCGAAGAAATCGCCGGGTGGCGTTTTCGTAGTTTCCATTGCATTGTTTTTGGGTTTGAACTCATTGGCCACCATGATTTGGGATCGCGCCGAGGGTTACACGATGGGAAGTTTGTTCCCGAACAAACCCCTTGATTTTGTGCGTGTTTTGGGAGCCGAGTGGCGTTACAAATTCATTGGTGTACTCGTCGTTGCATTGGCGCTGATGGGTCTTTTGTTCTTGCTCTTTTCCAAAACAAAATTTGGATTAGCGATGCGATCAGTTGCCAGTAATCCTGAATCTGCCCGTCTCGTCGGAGTTCCTTCAGGCGTGGTTCTCGCATCTTCCTGGGGAATCGCCGCTGCAATGGGGGCACTGTCTGGAGCATTAGTTGGTGGTATCAACGGTCAACTCACACCCAGTTTGATGTTCTCAGTTTTCATCTATGCGTCGGCTGCTGCCACATTGGGTGGGCTCGACAGTCCGGGTGGGGCAGTGATTGCCGGATTGTCAATCGGAATTGGTGAGCAGTTAGTCGCGGGGTACATCCCAGGTTGGATTGGGCAAGATCTCAAACTTTCGGTGGCTTTGATTTCAATCTTTGTGGTGCTGTTGGTCAAGCCGTCTGGCTTATTCGGTTCGCTCAAAGTGGAACGGGTGTGATCACAACATGCTGAAGATCAAAGAAGGTTCACTGCAACATTGGGCTATTCGCATCGTTGGTTTTGCGTTATTGGCATTGCTTGTTATCTACATTCCGACGCAGTCTGAAACTGCACGTATCGGACAATTTGCCTCGGCATTTACATTGATCATCGCCGCGATGTCACTCAATATGGTTCTCGGGTTTACCGGGCAAATCTCGTTAGGCCATTCGGCCTTTTTTGGAATTGGTGGTTATACGGCAGCCATATTGATTCGTGATCACGGATGGAGTCCGGGCTATACGTTCTATGCGGCTGCGGTTATCGCTTTCGTCGTGGGTTGCTTGATTGGGCTACCAGTTTTGAGAATTCGTGGTGCTTATTTGGCTCTCGTTACTTTGGCGGTTGCAGTTTTGTTTCCTACTTTGTTGCGTTGGAAAAAACTTGAGTGGTTGACCGATGGTGCTAAGGGAATTGACAGCGTGAAATACGACGACCTGCCCGTGTGGCCAATTCTTGGAGAATTGAAGGGCCGAGACGGTCGAGCAGTTTTCTCTTATTGGTTAGGTCTTCTAGTGCTGGTCATTGTCTACTTGGTTTGCCGTGGTCTCATCAGAAGTCGCGTCGGTCGTTCGCTCATTGCTATTCGCGACAATGAAACGGCGGCGGCAGTAATGGGTGTCAACGTCACCCGAACCAAGGTGCTCATTTTCGGAATTTCTGCATCGATGTGCGCTTTGGCCGGCGTTTTGGCAACTCTCAATTCGGGCGTTGTCACCCCTGACGGACAGTTTGTGACCTTGTTGGGCTCCATTATTTTCTTGCTCATCATGGTTGTGGGTGGTGCCGGAACATTGAGCGGGCCAATCATCGGAGGTTTGGTGTATGTCTGGCTTGACAACACCACACGTGGAATCGGCACCGATTCCTCAGGAGTCTTGGGTTTCGTTTTTGGATGGACCGATCAATCACCCGCGACATTAATTTTGGGTTTGGCACTCATTGTGATCATGTTGTTCGCGCCGACTGGTCTTATGGGTCTCTTGCGGAAATTGACGCGTCGAATCATGACAATAATTCCTCGTGACATAAGTCCCACCCAATGAATATGGGACCTTTGCGCCTAACCCAGTTCTTGTGCCTTCTATAGATTGTGGGGACATCCAATGTGGGATGGATGCTTTCTGTTCATTAGAAAGCAATTCAATGGAGGAGGAAAATAATGGTTCGTAAGACTTTCCGATTAGGTGGTCTCGTCATGGCAGGTGCTCTGGCAATTTCGGCGTGTGGTGGATCAAGCGATTCAACATCAACCGAAGCGCCCACATCAGAGGCACCAACGAGTGAAGCACCTACGAGTGAAGCACCAGATACCGGTGCTCCCTCGACCGACGCCCCCGCAACATCGTGGGCAGTAAACACTGACGACTGCGTTGACCCTGAGGCAGCGAATGCTCCGATCACGGGAACAGTCAAGATCGGTACCGTGTTGCCATTGTCGGGAAGCGTTGCAGCAATTGCTTTCGCTCCTGTCAAAGCAGGTTTCGAGTCATACATCAAGTGGGCGAACGAGCAAAAGATGCTTGGCGACACCACAATTGAAGTGGCCTTTGAAGACGATCAGTACAACAAAGACCTCACACCAGATGCGGTGAACAAGTTGCTCGACGCCGGAGTGAACCTTTTCTCAGGAATCATTGGTACACCCAACAACGCTGCAGTGCGTGACACCTTGAATGAAGAGTGCGTTCCGCAACTGCAGGCTTTGACCGGTTCGCCCGCTTGGGGCGAGGTAGCCGATTACCCATGGACCACTGGAGCTCTCGCCCCTTACGGCATTGAAGCCAAGGTCTATGCCAGCCAAATCAAGGCTCAGTTCCCCGATGGCGCAAAAGTGGCGTTGTTCACGGTGAACAACGAATTCGGTCAGGTCTATCTCGAGGCCTTCAAGGAAGCCGCTGATGCCGCCGACAGCGGAATCGAAATTGTTGACGAGCAGACCATCGAAGCCGATAGCTCAACGCCTCCGACTGCGCAAATCAACGCCATCGCTTCGAAAGCCCCTGATGCAATCGTTGCGGTTCCGCTCGGTGCACAGTGCCCAACTTTCTTGACGGAAGTTGCCAATGCCAAGGCCGCTAACACCGGTTGGATGCCGAACATCTTCTTGACCAACACCTGCGCATCGTCATTGATCTTGGCTGGTGCCGGAGAAGCTGCTGATGGACTGTTCACTTCAAACAACTTGGTTGACGTGAATGATCCAGCTATTGCATCAAAGCCAGCAGTTGCCGAGTACATCGCATTCATGACGGCTCAGGGCAACAAA
>CALPPJ020000011.1 GCA_943325425.2 Bifidobacterium breve
ATTCCCGATGTGATGGCCGCTTTACAAAGACGCCATACCGAGATCATTGGTGATCCCGATTGGCGCAAAGGAACAGTCTGGGTTTTGGCTCGTGAAAATGGCGAGGTCACCGAAGCATCGGTGTGGGCGCCACCAACCACTGAATAATCAGTTGCTCGTCACGGAACTGTTGTGGTTGACGCGGAAACCGCATCATTCATTTGTGTCACCAGGCCCTGCACCATTGACGCAACCTCGGCGGGTGGATTTGAGTCAAGGCATGAAGTCATCTCGGGCTGTGCTGAAGCAGCATCATCGACAAAACGAAAAAATGTGATCCCCAAGAAACAGTGAGCGTCCGGGTATGTCGGATCAGTAATTGTGGCTTGTCGAAGTAAAACCATGCCATTTTGCAAACGGGTTACCGCCGCATCGCTGTCGGCCTCTTGTGTTGACGACAAAACCGTGAACCAGCCGAAATACGTGAGTGCTTCAATGTTGTCGGGTTCAATGGCCAAAACTCGTGAATACAGATCAAGAACCGCAGGGATATCGCCCATGCCCATTGACCGAGCTTGCACGAGTAAAGAACTCACGCTGCCGTCCTCAACCCCACCTGTCATGACCTGTCCCGGTGAACGCTCACCAGTATTGCGAGCGACCAAAACACCTGATGTGATCGCCAACAGCAAAACCAAGGTTGACCATGCGATCGGGCGCCAACCAATACGTTTGCGAACTTTGGTTTGGTCAACATCTGACAATTCACGAATGATGATCGCTGCACGCGCAGTATATGAGTCCTTGAGTGACGCATAATCGTCCTCAGCGACATCGCCAACCCCGAATTCACGTTCTAGATCGGCCAACGACGTCAATAAAAATTCACGTTCTTCTTGCAGTTGATCGCGCCTTTCAGGAGTCACGCTGATCACTCATTTCCTGCATTGCTATTTCAACAAGTTCTCGATCGGCGTCGGTCGCAGTGATTGAACCCTGAACTTTCCAGCGTCTAAAGGCCACCACAAGTCCAGCCACAGAAACAACGAGAACCGCAATCGGTAACGCCCAAATCAGCGCATCAAATCCGGTGCTACCTGGGACCAACTTAAGATCAGCGGAATAACTCTCATCGATAGCCTTCACAATTTGACTATCAGTCAATTGACCATCGGCCACCTGACGCGCGATTTCTTTTCGAATTGCCTGCGAAGCACCACCACGCGACTCATACACACTCTCACCGTCGCAGGTCGGGCACGCCAATCGTTTTGAAATACTTTCAATTCGTTCTTGTGGAGTCGCTGGTCCTGAATCTCGTTGAGTACCAAAAATCATCAATGCGACAACGCAAAACAACATCACGAACCAGCTTGACCAGTGCTTCAGTTTCGCATTGAGTTGATTCGTCATGAGCCACTGTCCTGGGTCATTGATGTAATTGCTGAACCAAGAAGCTCGGCCGTGATCTGACCAGTAAATCTCTGTGCGACTACTCCAGTCGGACTGATAAGCCAAGTCTCAGGAACTTGAGCAACGCCATAATCCACAGAAATATTCGCGTCTTCGTCACGGATGATGGGCCAACCACCACCACTTTCATCAAAGAAATCACGCACTGCTTGTTCGTCATCGTCATTCACGATGGTGTACAGCTCAGCCCCAGTTCCGTCGAGTGCTTCTTGAGTCTTGAAGAACTTCACCAATTCGGGATGTTCGCGCTTGCACGGAACACACGTGGAATTAAAGAAGTTCAACACAACCCATGAACCACGGCGACGCGAGAGCAAAAACAAGTCGCCGTCATACGTCGTGCTTGAAATCTCTGGTGCTGGTTTCAACAACAAGGGCGTCGTTGCAGTTTCTGCCTTGTCATTCGACGTGATTGCCAAAATGCCGATGAAGAACACCATCACTGCTGCAACGGCAACCGAAATGATCGGCGCAATACGGCGAGGGGTCTGCTCAGACATGTTCAGCTACATCGGGCCGGTTCATTGGGGTATCCGCCGATACGGGAGCAGTTGGTTGACGACGTTTACCAGGAAAGGCTGCGAGCACTGTTCCGATAGCCATGAGCGCCCCACCAATCCACAACCACAAGATGAGTGGCTTCACATAAATCTTGATACGTGCTTCGGTGTCAGAAGGACGAACATTTCCCTCAAGAGTGACGTACAGGTCATTCACAAAACCTGTCTTCACGCTTGGTGTACCAATATCCATACCTTGCTTGACGTACTTGCTGCGTGCCGGACTGTATACCTGTTCGCCATCAATGCGAACAGCAGCCATCACACTGGTCTTCACATTGTCTGATTCGAGTGACAAACCTTCAAAGGTGAATGTGTGACCGGCAAAAGTCACGGTCTCTCCCACTTTCATGACAAATTCTTGGGTGCGCGTATACGAAGAAGAAGCACTTAAAGCGACGGCGATAATGATCACGCCGATGTGCACAACCATTCCCCCGTTTGCGCGACCCACTACTCCGCGCCATCCTTGGCGGCGACTCGCTAAGACAATTTGACGAAGCGCGGCCCCAGTCGCAAATCCACCAAGCGCAAAAGCTGCCAGCGATGCCCAACCATCAGCACCCACAAAAACAGAAACTGCGAGTGCACCGACTCCACACCATGCCGGCCAGAACAATCGGTCGCGTAAAACTTCTTGACTGGCTTTACGCCATGGGAGGACTGGAGCAACGGCCATCAGAAACAGCAACGTCAATCCGAGCGGCATGGTCATTCGATTAAAGAACGGCTCACCAACCACTATGCGGCGATCATTCAACGCTTCAACGAGGAGAGGGAAAACCGTTCCGAGCAAAACCACAAACGCGAAAACGCTAAAGACGACATTGTTCGCTAAAAATGCGCCCTCACGACTGATGGGTGAATCAATTGCTCCAGGTGATCGCAATTGGTCGCCACGTCGCCCAATCAAAACAATTGCAACGACCACAATGATCGTGAAGAAAGCCAATAGCCAGGGCCCGACGCTGCCCTCACTAAACGCATGCACGCTGTTGATGACTCCGGAACGAGTGAGGAAAGTTCCGAGAATCGTCAAACTGAAAGTAGCGATCACCAAACTCAGGTTCCAGACCCGCAACATGCCACGACGTTCTTGAACGAGTACCGAATGCAAATAAGCCGTTCCCGTGAGCCATGGCAGGAAGCTGGCGTTTTCTACTGGGTCCCACGCCCACACGCCGCTCCATCCGAGAACTTCGTAGCTCCACCAACTACCGAGGATGATGCCTACTGTTAAGAAAGCCCACGAATACAAAGTCCAACGACGAGTTTCAAGCAACCAACCTTCACCGACCCGACCTGTGATTAAGGCCGCTATCGCGAATGCAAAGGGCACGGTGAAACCCACGTATCCGATGTACAAAATTGGTGGATGAAACAAAACAAGAATGTGATTTTGCAGTAGTGGGTTTGGTCCTGGGCCGTCGTTCACACCGAGAGCACCCATCGCAAATGGATTCGCTGGCCCAAATGACAACATAAAGAAGAACAATCCCACTGCAAATAAAACAACCATGGCCCACGCTAAAAGTTCGTCGCCAGCACGCGCCCGAAACTTTCGTGCAACGGCCGCAATAAATCCGGTCAAGACGAGCACCCACATCAAAATGGATCCCTCGAGAGCGCTCCACAGCGCAGTCACATTAAAAAGTGCAGGTGTGTCACGTGAACCAACTTGTTGCACATACTTTAAGGAGAAGTCCCGTGTGATGAGCGCGCGCTCCATCATGATGAACGCCAATAAAGCCGCAGCAAACGCAACGTACGCGTATCGAGTTGTCGACCTCAATGCACGAAGATCGCGCTTTCGAATACCAGCAACAGTGATGGCAATACCCGACAGACATGTCAAAAGACCGAGCAAAATCGCACCGCGGCCGATAGCAGCATTAATGCTTACTGCAAGCACGCGGTTCCTTCGGCCGTTGATGCTTCATCGTCGACTCGGTCGGGGTTTTCTGCCTCGTATTCATTTGAGTGCTTCACTTCAACCCGATCACCGAGAAAAATGCCATCTGTCAAAATGCCGTGAACAACAACCGGAATACATTCTTTAAAGATTCCACCTGGCTCACCGTCATAGGTCACAGGCAACGTCTCTCCACCAAAAGAAATATCGAATTTGGTATTGACTCCATCATTTTTGACTGACCCCTCATCAACGACACCTTGAATACGCAATCGACGTCCAGGTTCACAGCCCGACTTAGTACCAATCTCGTTGACGTTGCAGTAGTAGTCAATGGCCGAAGTTAAAAACTTTGTCAGAACTACTCCACCGCTGACAACAACTAATAACAACACAATGATTGCTGGCCATGGCCGACGCTTACGTCGTTGTCGAGCTGAAACAGGCCGCGGAGAAAGATCAAGCGAATCAGCAGAGGTCCCAATTTCGTCGTCATTGCCAATCTGATTCATAACCACGGCCTCTCGTCTCGCGGAACTTCACGAGACGACTTTCGGGCACGACGAATAATTCCCAGCGCATACGCACCGACTGCGCCAAAAGTGATGATGTAACTGGCGAAGATGAAACCGGCATCGTCCATTAGCGAGCGACTCCTTGTGCTTCCGCACGACGGGCCGTCAGTGCATTGTCAAGCCCCGAATCGTCAAGCATGTCATCGAGTGCAAGTGAACGTTGACGGTGCAACAGTAACCACACATACATCAAGGTGAAGACAGCGACACCAAGGAATAGCGTGAACAACATTAAGCCGTCCATTTCAACATCGGTTCCACGGCCAGCAACACTTGCCTCTTGATGCAGCGTGTTCCATAGTTGAACTGAGAAATGCACAAGCGGAATTTCCAAGACCGCGAGCAAAGCTAAGACTGCGCTTCGTCGTGCTCGCTGCTGATGAGTGCCACCTAAGCCACGAACTGCCAAGTACCCGATGTATGTCACGAACAAGAACGCTGTCGTCGTGAGACGAGCGTCCCAAGTCCAGTAGGTGCCCCAAGTAATTCGTCCCCACAAACTGCCGGTGACCAATGAGATACCCATGAACAGAACACCAACTTCGGCTGAGGCCCCAGCAATGCGGTCCCACGTGAGTGAGCGCGTGCGCTTCCACAGATATGCGGCCGACGAAATTCCGGTGACAACAAAAGCAAGGTATGCCAACCAGGCACCGGGCACATGCGCATACATAATGCGCACCGACTCGCCTTGGTTGACATCGGCCGGAGAAACAAAAATGCCGAGGATGATGAGCAACGTCATTCCGGCCAAAATCACGACACCGAGACCTCGGGTAAACGGTGTACCAGTGACGCGATCACGAGGAGAAGAATTTGTCGAAGTATTTGTGTCAGTCGTAGTCATGTTTCTCCTCCTTTGCTCGTCAACTTCAATCATCGAGGAGAGGCCCAAAGGCCACTGCCCCAGCAACACTGAACAACACTGCGAATACCACCAGTAGACCTAACCAAGGCCAACCTTCACTGATCGCAATTCCGTTCGTGCCGAACGCAGATTCGGTTGCCCGAGTTGCTCCGATCAACACTGGTGCAACCACCGGCAACAAGAGCAGCGGAAGCAATGTTTCGCGACCCTTGGCACCAGCGGCAAGACCTCCGTACAGAGTACCTACGGCGGCCAAACCGCAGGTAGCGGCAATCGCAGTGGTGACCAAGAGCACGCCGCCTTCCCAAGAAAAGGACGCCCGATACAGCACGACGGCCGCCCCAACTAACAACGCGACCAAGACCAAGAGTTGCGCCATCAGGGCCAACATTTTCCCGATGAAAATTCCCGTGGCCGGGACCCCCGCCGAACGCAACTGGTCAAGCGCTCCATCGGCAGTTTCAACGGCAAATGACCGTGAAACCATCACGAGCACGCTGAAGAGGGTCGCTAACCACACCAATCCTGGAGCAACTCGCTCAAGAATCGCGTCGCTGTCAAGCGCAAACGCAAACATCACCATCACAATGAGTGCGAAGGGCAATACCTGGTTGAGAAGGACTCGGCTTCGTCGCTCAACCCGCAAGTCTTTGGCCGAAATCAATCGCGCCGTCGCGAAAACTCCCGCTGAACCCTGCAATTCCTTGCTCATGGCGCACCAATTTCACGAACTTGTCCTGCCACTACTTCAACTTGCCGAGTTGCCAACTGCGCAGCACGCTCAAGTTCGTGACTCGCGACCATCACCGTCGCTCCAGCCGCTGCGGCCATCTTGAGAACCTGATCGAGTTCGTCACGACCGGCAGCATCAAGTCCTGCGTGGGGCTCATCGAGTAACCACAACTCGGCTCGACGAGCGACTAAACCTGCCAAGGCGGTCCGACGCTTTTGGCCGGCCGACAATCGTGACACTTGTAAATCAGCCAAGCGGCCATCAAGACCCATACGCCGCAGTGCGGCATCGACCTCGGCTCGCGTTGCACCAACAGTTCGACCCCAGAACCGCACATTTTCGGTCACTGTGAGATCGGCGTACAGACCATTATTGTGGCCGATAACTCCGACTCGATGCCGCACTAATTCGCGATCATTTTTCAAATCAACGCCTAGTACTTGGCCATGACCACGTTCAAGCGGAATAAGTCCCGCGCAGAGTCGAAGCAAAGTGGTCTTTCCGGCCCCATTTGGACCACGCAGTAACACAATCTCGCCACGGCACACCGACAAGGTTGCCCCAGCTAATGCCGGGAACGAACCCAGCACTGCGACAGCGTCAACCAGATCAATAACCACATCTATACCAGGCTCGTGGGCGATCGTTGACATGCAGATGCGACGCTATCTGCAACCTTTGCGCTGCCCTATTCTCAGACTCGAACGCAGGTATCGTTTGGAACCTGTGGCGAACGACGAAACATCTGGGTCTTCTGCGAATGGCTCATCCAGCTTCGGTGGCGATCTTTCTCCACCATCCGACAGTGACCCCTTAGAAACCTCGCGACCGATTCCTCGTTCAACAGGAACTGGACCAATTGCGCCACTCCGCATTCCATGTAACGACAGCGAGGAAATCCGTAACTCTGCTCCCTCGGTCAAGGTTCCCTATTGGGACCGTCCCAAACCTAGAAAAGACTGGTATTGGTTTCTTGGTCGACTCGGCACAAGTTTGATCGTCCTTGGACTCTTGATGTTTTTGTTCGTCGGTTACCAATTGTGGGGAACCGGTATTGAGGAAGCACAGTCGCAGAACAAACTTGAGGACCGATTCACCGAAATCGCGGCGACAACCACCTCGCTACCACCTACATCAATTTCACCTGCAATCACCGAACCAGCAGTGACAACAACGCTGACTCCTCCACAACCAGTCGTGATCAAAGAAGGCGATCCCTTGGCGATCATCGATTTGCCCACAATTGGTGTCAGTAAATTCGTTGTCGCTGGGGTTGAAACTGCCGATCTGAAAAAGGGTCCTGGCCATTATCCCGGAACACCGTTCCCAGGCGAACTCGGAAACGCGTCAATTGCCGGACACCGCACAACATATGGCGAACCATTCCGTCATCTCGATGATCTCAATATCGGAGACCCCATCATCGTCACTGATTTGTTGGGACGAAAATTCACGTATCTCGTCTCCAGCCAACAAGTTGTTGGTGCATCTGATTCGTGGGTTGTAGCTACCACCGATCCCACAAAAGCCATCCTCACATTGACCACCTGTCATCCCGAGTTTTCGGCCAAGCAACGTTTAATTGTTTCGGCTGAACTTGATGTCACACAAAGCGAAATCGCCACTAATCCAGCTGCTGTTTACATCGACGAGGGTGCTGACATAGTCACTGTTCCATCATCTGAAACGGTGAGTACTGAAACGGTTACCACTCTTTTCGCCGAAACGCCGGTGGCACCCGCATCAACGACGACACCGACATCAACAATTCCAGAAGTTGTCGTCGATGAACCAAGCAACATTGAAGGCGCCGATGCCTTGAGTCGTGGATGGTTTAGTGACCCTTCAGCGATCCCTCAAACTTTGTTGTGGGGACTACTTGAATTACTCATTGTGTTGGGTGCTTGGCAAGTTGCCAAGAAATTCCGCAACCGCATCATCGGAGCAGTTGTTGGTTTTATTCCGTTCTTTGTCGTGTTGTACTTCGTTTTCCAAAACGTCAATCGCCTCTTGCCACCCAACTTGTAATCATTGGGCGCGAAAACACCCCGTTTTCGGTGGTTTATTTGCCCAACAAATCCGCACACATGGCCGCCGTGCCCGATACCAAAGCGTGGGGCGATTCCCAGGGCACAAAATGTCCACAGTCGCGCAACAAATACGGACCAAAATGATTGTCAAAGACAACGGCAGCCATTTGATCAAAGGCTGGATAGATGACGTGATCGCTGGGACCAAACAAAATTAAAGTCGGTGTTGTTTCGTTACGACCCATCACGCCTGGCTCACTGCTTTTTGAAGGATGAAAGACAGTTTCATAACCACCAAACGATGCTCGTAAAACTTCTGCGCTAGCAAATGGTTCTGTATGAAAATCAACAGCCTCTTGGTCAAAGGTTCCTGGATGTGCCCAAAAGCGACTTCCGTAAAACGTTGCGATATATCGGCGTCGAGCATCGGGCGTTGAAAGTTCAGCCGCCAATCCATCGGCATCAGTTCCCTGACGAATGAAATAGTCGGCAGCTTCGCGCGGAGCACGGGTGCCATGAATATTTCTCATGCGTTCTTTATCAAAGGGCAATGGCGAATTGAACAAAACCATTCGGTCAACAAATTCTGGATAGCGCAACGCCATATCTTGAATCACTGGGCCACCCATGTCGCCACCCACAACAACAACTTTGTCGTAGCCAAGTTGATCATGTACGAGTGAATACATATCTCGGGAGTGTGATGGCGTGTCATAGAAACCATCGGGCGCTAACCCACTATCACCAAAACCCCGAAGGTCTGGAACAATCACATCAAAGCCGGCAGCCACCAGAGGTTCGATCACTTTCCAAAAAATACGTTTGCTTTCTGGCCAGCCGTGAACGCATAACAACGCCGTCCCATTTCCATTCGGAGATCGTTCATAGACAAACGACTGTTTGAACCCGCGCAAGGTTGACGAGTGCGGTCGAAATCGTTGCGGATCAATATCGGGGTTCATACCTCTACCGTACCGACATCAACAAAATCACGTCGTACTCGGCGAGTCCATACGCCTAACCTGTCAACCATGGATGCAAACGAATTTCGCGCCAACGGTCAAGCAGTCATCGAACTTATTGCGCAATACCTCGAAACCATTGAGCAGCGTCCTGTCACAGCCGCTGTGCAACCGGGCGAAATTCGCTCAATGTTGCCTGAGCATCCACCGACTTCCCCCGAATCTTTTGATGATGTTCTGCGCGATGTCAATGACATCGTCTTACCTGGGCTCACTCATTGGCAACACCCAAACTTTTACGCCTTCTTTCCGGGTAACTCGTCATTCCCGTCAATACTTGCCGACCTTCTGACTGCTGGATTGGGAGTACAAGGTATGAGTTGGCTGTCATCGCCAGCTTGCACCGAAGTAGAAACACTCATGCTTGATTGGATGCAAGAACTTCTCGGATTGCCCGAGAAATATCGCAGCACCACAGCCACCGGTGGCGGAGTCATTCAAGGTTCAGCAAGCGAAGCTACTCTCTCATCAATCCTCGCGGCCCGATGGCGTGTCACCCAAGGCAAAGTGAATCTTGATGGCGACACTTCGAAACTGATCGCTTACTGCACATCGCAATCACATAGCAGTATCGAAAAGGGTCTGAGGATTGCTGGTATTGGTACTCAAAACATTCGTGTCATTGAACATGATGAATCGTTTGCTATGAACGCGCCAGCCCTTGAAGCACAAATGATTGCCGATAAAAACGCGGGACTCATTCCGTTCTGGATATGCAGTACTCATGGCACCACTTCATCTGGGGCTTTTGATCCAACTCCGACGATTGGTCTGATCGCTCAACGTCATAATGTGTGGCTTCACGTGGATGCCGCCATGCACGGCATTGCCGCGCTCGCACCAGAACTTCGTTGGGTGAACGATGGTCTTGAACTGGCTGACAGTTATTGCACCAATCCACATAAGTGGATGGGCGTCAATTTTGATTGCGATCTCTTTTGGACTTCTGATCGCGCATCATTACTTGGCGCACTGAGCATCTTGCCCGAATACCTGCGCTCGGCCGCCGCGGAATCGGGAGCGGCCATTGATTACCGTGACTGGCAAATTCCGTTAGGACGTCGCTTCCGATCACTCAAGTTGTGGTTCGCAATTCGCACCGATGGCACTGCGGTGTTCCAAGAACTCATTCGCCGCCATGTTGCGATTACTCAAGAACTTGCTGCGCTAGTTGCCGCCGATTCACGATTCGAAATCGTAGCTCCGCACACTCTCAATCTGCTGTGTCTACGTCGGATCGGAGACTCCCTCGAAAACGGTGACAAACTCACTGATTCATTGATTGAGACTGCCAACGCCACTCGAGAAGTCTTCTTCACCCGAACAGTGCTTAATGGTCGCAGTGTGCTGCGATTCTCCATCGGTGGTCGCACCACCGAGCGCCATCACGTGATGGCAGCGTGGGAATTGTTAAAGAATCTCTCATAAGATCACACGAACCCAACAAGTTGAAACCGACTCAAGCATGAACGATACGAACTACATGATGCAGGCAATCGAAGTCGCTGCTGCTGCTCGTTTGCGTACATCCCCTAACCCGTGGGTCGGTTGCGTCATCATCACCACAGATGGGCAAGCTTTCACCGGCGCTACTGAAGCACCTGGCGGTCGGCACGCCGAAATTGTTGCACTTGATGCTGCAAGTTTGGCCAACGCACAACTACAAGGCGCAACTGTCTATACAACGCTCGAACCCTGTAATCATCAGGGTCGAACTGGCCCGTGCACGGAAGCTCTCATCAATGCGCAAGTTGCACGAGTCGTAAGCGCCATTACCGATCCCGACTCACAAGTTGGTGGTCAAGGTTTTCAGGCATTACGTAATGCCGGAATCAACGTTGAAATCGGTTTGTGTGCCGATCTCGTTAATGAACAACTACGTCCATATCTGCATCACCGTACTACTGGTCGACCATTCGTCATTTTGAAAATGGCAACAACTCTTGATGGCCGAACCGCCGCTGCTGACGGAACAAGCCAATGGATTACCGGAGAAACTGCACGTGTTGCTTCTCATCAGATGCGGGCTGAGAGCGACGCAATCGTTGTTGGCGCGCGAACAGTGCGGACCGACAACCCTTCACTCACCACGCGACTCGTTGATGGTCCATCACCTCAGCGCATCGTGCTTGGATCAGTGGCACTAGATGCAAATGTACATCCGTGTCTTGAATGGGACCAATCACTTCCAGATCTACTTGACACTCTTGGCCAAGAAGGAGTTCTACAAGTCATGGTTGAAGGCGGAGCAACTGTCGCTGCCTCTTTCCATCGGGAAAATCTCGTCAATCGATACGTCGTGTATATCGCTCCAGCCATTATGGGTGGCGCCGACGGAACCCCCTTATTTTCGGGTCATGGTGCAGCCTCGATTGACCGAATGTGGCGCGGTTCAATAACTTCAACACGCATGGTTGGCGACGACATCGAAATTGTGATCGACAACAACTCTCGTTAGTCAAAGATGCGTCAGAAGGCCTGCGGGGGTCATCTGTTACGCTGAGATATCAGTCAAAATTCGTCGCCGTCAGCAAACTCAGTCATTCGCGTGTCACAAGCACAGGTCCCTACCGAGTGGGGAATGTTTGTGTGTACAGCCTTTCGTGATGCAACAACGCAAACCGAGCATGTGGCTTTTTCAGTTGGCGATCTTGAAGTTTCTGAACCAGTCCTCACGCGGGTCCACAGCGAATGTCTCACTGGTGACGTCTTTGCCAGCCGGCGCTGCGACTGCGGTCCACAATTGCAAACTTCAATGTCGCTAATCGCTCAAGAAGGCCGTGGAGTTGTTGTGTATCTACGCGGGCACGAGGGACGCGGCATCGGCATCGCCCACAAGATCAATGCATATTCCTTACAAGATCAAGGCCGTGACACCGTTGATGCCAACACCGAACTTGGTTTCGCCATTGATGATCGTGACTACTCAATTGGTGCGCGTATATTGCGCGATCTTGGCATCAGGCAAGTGCGTTTGATAACCAATAATCCCGCCAAGTTTGAAGGCCTTGAAGCCGAAGGTGTTGCAGTAGTTGAGCGAGTGCGCCTTGATCTTGCTCCAACCGAAGAAAACTTGCGCTATCTCCAGACAAAGCGCGACCGCATGGGTCACTTACTAGACCTCCCCGAAGCTGCGCTGTAAAACTTCGCCGTTTAATTGAACTCTTTCCCACATTGTTCGTGACGTTGCAACAGCAACGCACTCATTACAGGAGGGCGACTTGGGTTTCTTGCTCAGTCTCCTCGTAGCGGTCTCGAGTATTTTGACCGCTCCATTGTCGAATCCCGATCCCATTCGAGATTCGAAGCGTCTAGAGAACTTGGTTTTCTCCACAACATTGCGGGAGTTCGTTGCCCTATCGCAGCAACATACGGAGTCAGATAACTGGTTTGATTGGTCAACCGACTTATGTTCGGCACCACTAGTCGGAAGTTCGGGTCGAACTTTTGACTTCACCGAACCATGTTTGAGACATGATTTTGCGTATCGAAATTTCAAGCTGATGGATCGGCGATACTCATGCCGTCAACGATTACCCCAACAGGTGTGTACACCTGGCTCAAGCAGTGTAGGCAAGTGGTGGAACAGCAAAGTGCGCTTAAGAATTGATACCCGCTTTCGCAGTGACATGTTGAACCACTGTGCGTCACGAACTTTGTTTGATTACTTCCCATGCAAAGCATGGGCCGCCATTTTTTACAAAGCCGTTCGTGCTGCCGGGGGTCTTTAAGGTTCAAGGTCAGAGATTTTTTCGATATTTGATGGACATCACTTCGTTGAGAAAATCTCTGGCCAAGCCCCACCCGCGTTCAACTTCTACAAAGCCGGCGCGCTCAATGGTGCGCCGTGAAGCGGTGTTTTCTTCAGCAACATAGGCAATGACCGATTGAATGTTTTCATCGGGGGTAATGCTGGCAATCAATAATTTCACGGCAGCCGAAGCCGCTTTCATTCCGCGACCCCACGGTGCAATCCAATATCCCATCGGAGCCTCGCGAGTGACCTCGTCAATCTCGTGAATACTCACCAGCCCAAGAGGCATTGAAGATTCTGAATCTTCAATCACCATCGTGATGTACTCGGGCTCATTCTCAACGAACCATTCAGCATCTTTCAGTGAATACGGTCGGGGTATCAGGGTCCAGCGTTGAATGGCCTCATCTTGACAGGCATCAAAAATCCATTTGACATCGTCATACTCAAGACGGCGCAACTGAAACATGCTCATATTTTGACCTACCAATTCGGTAAATCAAAGTGATTTACGCCATGAATGACGCATAACAACTCGTGCAACATCCGCGCCGTTGCGCCCCAAATTGTTTCGTCATCAAGATGAAAGAAGAACATGGGTCGATCATCTGGAACTTCAACCCGATCAAAGTTCCACCACTCCCATGAGAACGTGTCGGCTCTCACAAGTTCGGCTAGTGGCACCCACAGCGCACGTTCAACTTCAAACGAATTGATCAACAGATCGGGCTTCTC
>CALPPJ020000012.1 GCA_943325425.2 Bifidobacterium breve
AGCAAGTAGGGTGTCGTTACGTTCCCCCCATTTATTAGGAGCGTGCCATGTCAGTCACCGTCGTCGTCGGAGCCCAATGGGGCGATGAAGGCAAAGCCAAGGTCATCGACCTTCTTGCCCGAGAGAATTCGGTGGTCGCTCGCTATCAGGGGGGACACAACGCTGGCCACACGGTTGTAGTTGGCACCGAGAAATATGCCCTACAGCTCATTCCATCGGGCGTTCTATACGACCATGTCACACCAGTCATTGGCAACGGTGTCGTGGTTGACATGCCAACTCTCTTCGCCGAAATCGATCGTCTTGAATCGCGCAGTATTTCATGCGCCAAATTGACCGTCTCGAGTCAGGCACAACTCATTTTCCCGTGGCACCAATCTTGGGACGCAATCTCTGAGGGCAACTTAGGAGACAACAAGATTGGAACGACTCTGAAGGGCATCGGACCGGCGTATGCCGATAAGGCACGACGAGTTGGCATCAGAGTTGGAGCATGCGTAGATCTCGAGTCTTTTGCCGAACAGGTAAATGAGAGAGCTACCGCTGAAAACATCGACATTGTTCACGCCGGTGGAGATGCCCTTGACGTCGAGCGAATCGTGACGGAGTTTGTGGCGTACGCGAAACGCTTGCAGCCGTATATCGGCGACACAGTCGGACTCTTGCACGATGCTGTTGACGCTGGTCAAGACATCTTGCTCGAAGGTGCTCAGGCCACTTTCCTCGACCTCGACCATGGAACGTATCCATTCGTGACTTCATCAAACCCGACTGCGGGTGGCGCAAGTGTTGGATCGGGTATTGGACCGCGACTCCTTGATCGCATCATCGGAATTACCAAGGCTTATACAACTCGCGTTGGCTCAGGACCATTCCCAACTGAAACGCTCGGTGAGATTGGCGAGAAGTTGGTTGATATTGGTCGCGAATTCGGAACTGTGACTGGCCGTCGGCGTCGCACTGGCTGGGTTGACTGTGTGATGTTGCGTCACGCCGGACGCATTAACTCACTCACTGAATTGGCACTGACAAAACTTGATGTGCTCGACACATTTGATGAAGTCAAAGTTTGTACGGGCTATCGCATCAATGGCGAAGTCGTCCATGGCTATCCAGACCGGAGTGATGTGTTGGGCCAAGTTGTAGCCGATTACATCACGTTGCCGGGTTGGAAAACCGAACTGCGCAACTGTCGTTCAGTTGACGACCTTCCGATCGAAGCCCGAGCATTCATCACTGCAGTTGAACGCGAATCCGGTATCCCGATTCGCATCATTGGTGTCGGTCCTGAACGCGATGAAGTTCTTGATTGGACTCCTGCATCAATCTTTGGAGGCGTTTCATGATCCCTCGCTATGCGCTACCCGAAATGGAATCGGTCTTTTCAGATGAATCTCGTTTTGGTCGGTGGGTCGAAATTGAATTGTTGGCGACCGAAGCTCATAGCGCTCTAGGAATTGTGCCCACCGCTGATGCTGCAACTTGTCGAGCAAATTCTCCGGTTGTCGATGCGCGCTTCATTGACGATGTCCTTGATCGCGAGAAAATCACCGATCACGACGTTGCTGCGTTTGTTGATATTTTGCAGTCGCGTATTGGTGGCGCGGCGGGCGCATGGGTTCACTACGGTCTCACGTCAAGTGACATTGTCGACACTGCCTGGTGTTGGATGTTGCGTGATGCAGCCGACCTATTAATTGAAGCCTCATCAAAACTCCTTCGGGTCGTAGTGAGTTTGGCTAAGGCTCATCGCGACACAGTGATGATTGGACGCACCCATGGTGTGCACGCAGAGCCAACGACGTTCGGAGCAAAAGTTGCGTTATGGGCACTACAGATTGATCGTGATCGCAGCCGCTTAATTGCTGCTCGTGAGAACATTGCCGTCTGCAAACTGTCCGGAGCGGTCGGGACGTATTCAAATGTTGATCCGAAAGTTGAGCAGCATGTTGCTCACGCATTGGGTTTGAAAGCAGTTCCGGCCACACAAGTTATTTCTCGTGATCGACATGCCGAATACATGTGGGCCTGTGCCGCTGTCGGTAATACCTGTGAAATGATCGCGGTTGAACTTCGCCATCTACAGCGAACCGAAGTTCGCGAAGTTGAAGAAGGTTTCAAGGCTGGTCAAAAAGGTTCGTCGGCAATGCCACATAAGCGCAACCCAATTTCGGCGGAAACGATCACTGGTCTGTCACGCGTGCTGCGCGGAAATCTTCAGGCTGCGATGCAAGATGTGGCGTTATGGCATGAACGAGATATTTCACATAGTTCGGTTGAACGTATTGTTCTTCCGGATTCGTCGATGATGGCGCATTACGTCATGCATCGCTTACGCCGTCTACTTGAGGGTCTTCAGGTCTCACCTGAGCGAATGAAACAGAACCTGTACTCAAGTCACGGCTTGGTGTTTAGCCAGCCAGTACTTCTTGCTTTAGTTCAATCAGGCCTGACTCGTGATGAGGCCTATCGCATTGTTCAAGAAGCTGCCGCAATATCTTGGGAGCGTTCACAAGATTTCCGCTCAGTTCTTGAAGCCGATTCGCGTTTGGAGCGGGTTGACAAGAAAGTTCTTGACGAAGCTTTTGACTTGAAGCGTTCGTTGGTGCACATCGGGCAGGTATTCACTGCCCTTGATGTACTTGACGTGTAAAACTCAGCGAGTGATTCCGGCTTTTTTCAACACTGCAGGATCAACGCCAATTTCACGCCACGCGGTGTAGGTGATGCCATTGCGTTCACCGTATGAACGGGCAACTTTAACGAATGCTTTTTCGAGTGGACCGATTTGTTGAGCGGTAGTCATCTCTGCAAGTTCCATTGCCAAATCAAGTCGTTCCTGCGACAACTTCAGTTGCGTGATTGCATCTGATTCATCAAATTGATTTTCGATAAATACAAGCCGCTTCTTGATCGAATCAGGTGTGCGCTTGCGGCCACGCTTTGGCTTGTTGCGGCGTACCGCTTCAAGGTAATCACGAACAGTGCGACTCTCAGCTCGTCCAACCGCCAAAGCAGCTTTATGAGACTTGGTCATAGGTGTCTTAGGTGCTGCCATAAGTTTTAATATATGACTGCGAAGTGTGAATTGCGCCGTTTTGTTGCGTAAGAATTTGTCACTTTTTCATAAAGAAAGTGGCGTATTTATTGCTGATACGCAGTGGTCTCACAAAGAGATACACAACGTCAATTCGCGCACTACTCTAATTACCGATGAGTAATTATTCGAATGAACTACCAACTCTTGATCCTGCTCGGCACGCATTGCGTGAACATGTGCTTCGTCATTCGTTAAAGACGGGCAACTTCACTTTGAAGTCTGGTGCGAGCTGTTCATGGTTTCTTGATACAAAGCAAACAGCCTGTCGTGCTGATGGTGTTGTACTTATGGCCAATGTTGCGTTAGACCTCATTCCTAAAGACGCAGTTGCCATTGGTGGATTGACAATGGGTGCCGATCCCGTGGCCTATGGAATTGCCGCAGTGGCTGCAACTCGTGGTTACGATTTGTGTAGTTTCAGCGTTCGTAAGGAAGCTAAAGATCACGGCGTGACTGGACGTATTGCGGGTGCGCTTCAACCGGGAGACAAAGTAGTGATCACCGAAGACACTGTGACTCGCGGTACATCAATCATGGAAGCAGTTGATGCGGTGACGGCATTCGGAGCAATTCCGATTTTGATCACTGTTGTGGTTGATCGCGGCGGAACTTGCGGGGCGATGGCCGCTGAACGCGGAATTCCGTTTGTGCCAATGTTGACTGCACTTGACTTGGGATATGGATACGGCACCTGATTTGCGACAAGTGCGATTGTGATTGGTGCCTTAAGTCCCTGAGTAATCCGCCGACATGCTCTAAGCATTCGAACCTCGAATAATGACACTTGGGGCATGATCCGTCATTCGCCAATTCCCCATGACCCGCGACCAATCTTGGTGGGATTGGATGGGTCCGAAAATTCTGAGAGTGCAATGTGGTGGGCCGTTGACATAGCCATTGAATCAAAAAGAAACTTGCGCCTTCTTACTTGTTATTCATTACCAGCGATGATTGGTCTCGGTGTATCAGCTGGCTATGTCGGGCCATTGTTGTCATCAGAAGAAATCCGTGCGGCAGACGAACACCATCGAACTGCGCTTGACTTGATGAAGTCGAAAGTATTGAAGACACATCCTGAACTAGAAATTGAAACGTTTCTCGATCAAGGGTCACCAGTCGTGGCCTTGTTGAAGGCTTCCGTCGATGCCTCGATGATTGTGATCGGAACCAAAGGAGTTGGTTCTGGTCATGCATTGTTAATGGGCTCGGTGAGCTACGCGATTGCACATCGTGCCGAGTGTCCAGTGGTTCTAGTTCCTGAAACTGCCAAGCGGACATCTACCGGTCGAGTAGTTGTAGGAATTGACAGTTCAAAAGGAGCGCTTGACGCCGCCGATTGGGCTTTGCATTTCGCCGAAGATATGCATCGCAATCTCGAACTCATTTCGGCTTGGCATTACCCATATTCAGCTATGTCACCAGAGTTTGGTGTGATGTCTGGGCCGGACATTGATGAATTGCGACTGGCCATGTTGCGCGATGCTCGTAAACTTGTGAATCGCGTCAAAAAGCATTTGTCTGATGACGAAGGTTCGCGGGTTTCTATTAGTGCAGAGGTGATCGAGGGTTCGGCTGCTGATGCACTGGTTGAACACACGACACCTCAAGACATCTTGGTCGTTGGATCAAAGAGTCACAGTCTGATTGCCGCGGTTTTGTTGGGCAGCACCGCTGTTGGAGTAGCTCATCGCAGCAAATGTCCAGTTGTCATAGTTCATTGATGCGTCATAGTTCGTTCAAACCTCATAGCCTGACAGCGTGACTATGCAGCAACTTTTCGCGCTTGAACCCCATGGTGTAGATACCTTTGTTGGTGCAGGGCGCGAGTACCCGTGGGGTGGTTTATACGGCGGCCATATTGTTGCGCAAGCGCTGTGGGCCGCAGCCGAAACAGTTGAACCCAATATGGAACCACATTCATTGCGGGCCTATTTCATTCGGCGAGGCAGTCCCAAAGACACCGTACGATACGAAGTTGACCGAATTCGAAATGGAAAAAGTTTTTGCACACGCCGCGTTGTGGCTCGGCAAGAAAACGGCGCAATCTTGAACCTGGAAGCCAGTTTTCAAAAATTCGAAAATGCTCCTGACGTACAGCCCATTGCTTTTCCAAAAGGAGTTCCGCTCCCAGACAGCATGACCAACTCCACCTGGTCAGAGTTTTTTGATCGCCGTTGGATTGAGAAAGACGATCATCCAAGTGATGGCCGTGAAGGCGCTGGTCGAGCAATGGCTTGGTTTCGGGTGACCGAAGCGTTAGGTAATCCCGGTGACCATCGCGCACAACTTTTGCATCGATGCGCTTTTGCGTATCTCAGTGACGACTTGCCGACTGATGCGGTGGTACGTACCCACCCAGAGATTTCATTGCGTCCTGAGAATCATCGCAACTTTCAAGGTGCCAGTCTTGACCACACGATCTGGTTTCATCGGCCCATTCAAAGTGATCGCTGGCATTTACACGATTTCACTTGTCATTCGTTAGGCAATAATCGAGGTCTCGCACTCGGACATGTGTTTAGTGAAGATGGCGTTTTGGTCGCAACAGTTGCTCAAGAGGCGCTGATTCGCGATTTAACACCATCAACATAGGGTGAGATAGCGGCGTCAATCAACGGCGTTAAAAACTCCACATATGTCGTCGTGAGGTGATGCGAATCGCGATACATCAAAATGTTGCCGGTGATGACGGGGCACGTATCAATTGTGCAAACCCAATGACTGACATCTAGATATTGAGCATTGTTTTCAACCGCAACATCAATACTGGTTTGTTGGCGATTAGCGCGAATTCCTTTGTCGCGACTAGCGGCACACGAACCAACATTTTTGATGGCCTTTGATAGACAAATCGGAACATCGCTTCCCGGGTATGGAGTGTCTGTAACGACGACAGGATTGATTCCCATACTTTGCAATTGCGGTATGAGAGTTGCGTAACCAGCCTTAACGATTGAGTCGGCAAATGGTTGGTCGGTAGCCGGATCGGTTAAACGATTCGAGTTCGTCATCAACACCACGCGTACATTTTCTGCCACGAAACGTTGAAGCACTTTTTCGCGCCATGGTCGGCAGCCGGGGTATGTGGGACCAACCAGTGAATTGGCGGTGATCAGATCAATTGTGGTGCAACCCATTTTTGTCAGAATGATTAATCGCCATTGATGATCAATGGCTATTTGATTGAGTGCTGGAAACCACTGTGCAGCGTGTGAGTCACCGTATAGAGCAACCGTGAAATCAGACGTTGTATCTCCGTACTCACAAATCTTGGGTTCAATGGAAATCAGGTTGACATGGCAACCGTTGTCATAGATTTCAGGTTTGTCGCCGGAGGCACCACGTAACGAGGGTTGCAAGTTGGCCGGAACTTCATCGGTGAGTGCACCGGCAATGACTGCGTCAATTGGCGCGGTCGGATTCACGATGGAGGGTGGGGGACCTTCTGGAATTGTGACGAGAGATGTAGTTGTCTCAACTGGTGCAACTGTGCTGTCAGTTGAAACAACTGGCGCAGTCGTTGTTGTCGTTGTGCTCGCGATAGCAACGGGTGCATCAGCAATAACATCGGTGCTGAGCGCAACTGAAGAGGTTCGTAGAACAAATCCGACGCCGACACTCGACACAATTAATGCTGCACCGACCATAAGTGCGCGGCGTGGTTTGGCTTGCAATGAAACAGAATGGCGAACTGGATTTTCTAAGAAATGATGTGACAGTGAAGCGGCAATCACCGCGCTTGCGATCGCGACCAGACGCTCGGTAACAGTAAGAGAACGGCCTGCGTGTGACTCGGCGATGATGAGTACTGGCCAATGCCATAAATAGATCGAGTAAGAGCGCGCGCCAATCCATTGCAGAGGTCCCAGCGAAAGAATTCGTTGCGGTCCCCAATGCGCATGTTGCCCAGCCATCAGCACGAGCGCAGTCGCAACAACTGGCAGCAAAGCTAACTTGCCGGGGAAGGCCATTTTTTCGGTGATGGTTAGTCCACTGACAACGATGGCGAAGAGACCGAGCCAACCGATGACGGCGCGGAAATTAGTTGGTAGTTGTTCGATGTATTTCCAAGTCAGTGCCACGAGTGCACCGATACCAAGTTCCCATGCACGCGTGTGTAAACCAAAGAAGGCCCACGGTTGAGATTGAGTGGTTTGCCATATACAAAGCGCAAGCGAGGCAGCACTTAAAATTGAGACCGCAACAATTGCTCGGGTGTGGCGATCACGCGACTTCCAGAGCAACAACATCAAGAGTGCGGGCCACACGATGTAAAACTGCTCTTCAACCGAGAGTGACCAAAAGTGTTGGAACGGGGAGGGTGGTTGTCCGGCTTGCAGATAGTCAGTGCTGCGAACGCCAAATAAAATGTTGGCGAAGAACCCTCCGCTGGCTACAGCGTCGGCACCGATGTCTTTGAGTCGAAGTGGTTCAAGCCAGATTCGACTGGCGAGTGCAGTAAGTGCGATGACTAACGCAGATGCAGGAAGTAATCGTCGCGCCCGCCGGGCATAAAAATTCTTCAGAGAAATTTCACCGACAGACGAATGTTCGTTGATCAGCAACGATGTGATCAGAAATCCTGACACCACGAAGAAAACATCGACACCGATGAATCCGCCAGTCAGTCCCAAAAACTTGGCGTGAAAAAGAATGACGAAGCCGACAGCCAGTGCCCGAAGGCCTTCGATATCGCGTCTAAACATGAAGTGGTCGAGACCGGCGTCGATCCGGTGACCTTCCGCTTTTCAGGCGGACGCTCTGCCGACTGAGCTACTCGACCGTGTGCTTGTGGGTTTCCCCACATGCACTGGCGGTCCCGACGGGACTCGAACCCGCGACCTCCGGCTTGACAGGCCGGCGTGAACTCCAACTTCACCACGAGACCAAAACATTTGCTTTGGTTATTGCAATTTCGGCTATGTATTAAATGTGTTCGCTAGATGTATTACGTACTAGATGTCGGACCGCAAAACGGTCTGGCACCCCCAACGGGATTCGAACCCGTGCCGCCACCTTGAAAGGGTGGTGTCCTAGGCCACTAGACGATGGGGGCTTGGGCACTCGTCTCGATGAGAGCGTGGCAACTCTAACAGGACTGCCTGCGGTCTCCACCCGAAGATTGGCCGGTCATCTTTCGGGCCCTCGATTCAGGTGGCACCGTGGTTTTGAGAAATTGCAGTGATGGCACCATCAAGGAGCCACGACAAGAAGTTGTACAGAGCGAGTTCATCGTGACGCGGGTCGTCTGCATCGAGATAATCGTCGATTTCACCGACAGCGAGAAGGGTGCCCAGAACGAGCCGAACACTGTTGAGAGCCGCACAAAAAGCGTCTAACTGGGCGAAAGTGACAGTTTTCAGCTGTTCATCGGCCAAGAATGCATCGACCGTGGCGATTGAACTCAGTCGGCTAGCGACCAATTCGTCGCGCATCAGCCGCTGATATTCAGTTTCGGCTTCGTCATTGTTGAAATATGCCGGGGGGAAAAGCCGGGCCAACTTCGGGTCACCGATTGGTGCTGACGTGAGTAACTCTCCAACCTCGCCCAACAATCGACGCAACAAATCGCGCTCATCGGACCCGAGATTGACGACGATTCCTTTTTTGGTGGCGGCGAATGGTGGTTTGACGCGGGCCATATCAGGCCCCGTCCTGTTGCATCGTGGCCCACAAACCATGCTCGTGAAGTCGGTAGACGTCCATTTCGGCCTTTTCTTTCGAACCGCTCGAAACGACGGCTTTGCCCTTTTCGTGGACATCAAGCATGAGTTCGGTGGCCTTTTCGAGGCTGTAGCCAAATAATTTTTGGAACACAAAAGTGACGTAACTCATCAGATTGATGGGGTCGTTCCACACCAAAACAACCCACGGATGTTCAAGAGATATTGACTCTTCGACCGCTGGCCGCTCAATTGTGGCGGGTGCCGCGGCGACGAGAGTCACGCCTGGTGTGTTCACTCCTTCATTGTCTCGGTTGGCTGAGGTATTCACACCCCCATACGATCAAGATTGATGTCTGTTGGTTCTCGCCCCTTGGTTCCGTCTCGCCTGTCTCCTGGTGGAGTCGCCGCACACGGTGCCCGTAAAGAACCTAAGTCGGTTTTTGGTGGCTACGTCGTCCTCATGAAGTTGCGGGTCGTTGAGTTGTTGCTCATCACGACCGTTCCAACCATGGTTTTGGCTGAACAGGGCTGGCCCAATTGGGGTCTCGTCGCCATCACTCTGATTGGCGGAACTTTGGCCGCGGGTGGGGCCAATGCCATCAACATGGTGATCGACCGCGACATTGATGCTCTCATGGATCGCACGAAAACCCGTCCGCTCGTGACAGGTCTGATCACGCCTCGGGCCGCCATGATCTTTGCGTTAGCCCTCGAAGCAGTCGCTTTTGCCATCTTGTGGGCCGGAGCCAACCTGCTGGCCGCCTGCTTGGCGCTGTCGGCAACCTTGTTCTACGTCTTCGTTTACTCGTTGTGGCTCAAGCGCACGAGCCGTCAAAACATCGTGATCGGTGGCGCTGCCGGAGCGGTCCCAGTCTTAGTGGGCTGGGCGGCGGTACAAAACTCTCTGGCCTGGGAGCCGTTTATCCTGTTCATTGCCATATTTTTGTGGACTCCACCCCATTTTTGGGCCTTAGCGATCCGTCACGCCGACGAGTACAAAGCGGCCGGAGTGCCCATGATGCCGTCCGTCGCGACCATGAAGCAGACAGTCCGCCAAATGTTCGTGTACACCGTACTTTTGACAGCAACGACCCTTGTTTTGGGTCCAGTTGCCAATCTTGGGCTGACGTACATGATTTCAGCAGTGGTTTTAGGGCTCGGATTCATTGCAAGCACCGTTGATTTGGGTCGCAACCCATCGGCCAGCCGCGCCATGCGGGTTTTTGGCTTCTCCATCACCTATGTGACGGTGCTGTTCACGGCGATGGCAGTCGACGTGTTCATCAAATACGGAATCTGACCCGATTCAGCGACTGAGCCGAACCCTGGGCCGACCCCAGACATGGCTCTCGTCAACCACATCTGTCGGAATTCACGAACGAACTTGGTCAGGGATTTCGGTTCTCGCAGGTTGAAGTGGGTAATGTCGTTAGTTGGAAATAGTTTTGAGACCCCCGAGGAGCCCCGAACTCCTCTCGTTGCGCGTGAAGCGAGCCATCTCGAATGACATCAATTGAAACCCATCTACCTACTGATGTGTCTGCATCAAATTCAGCCATTGCGACATGGCTGACTTCTGCTGACCACAAAAAAGTTGGACGCCTCTTCATCGGCTCAGGACTTGTCGGTCTTGTGGCCGGACTTGTGCTTGCGATTCTGGTGACCTTCGAGCGCATCAACGCCGATAGTTATCAGATTCTGAGTGTCGATTCAGTTCCACAAGTGTTAGCCGCAGTTCGTTTGTTGCTCACCTTTGGTGCGGTTGTGCCATTGCTACTTGGCTTATCAATCGCTGTGGTGCCGTTGCAGTTGGGTGCACGTTCAAATGCGTTCCCGCGCTTAGCAGCGTCGGGCTTCTGGATGTGGCTGACTGGGCTTGGTCTTGCAGTGGCGTCAATCATTGGCAACGGCGGACCCAACGGTGGTGACTCTGATCTCGTTGATTTGTACCTTGCTGGTTCCATTGTTCTTGGACTTGGTGTGTTGATGGCAGCGACATCGATCGCAGTCAGTGTGCTCACAACTCGAGCACCAGGTATGGGCATCTTGCGGGCACCACTTTTCACATGGTCATCACTCGTTGGTTCATTGGCTGTGATTCTCACGATGCCAGTTTTGATTGGTACGACTGTTTACGTATACGTCGATCATCGTTACGCCCGTGCTGGTTTCGGTGGCAACACCGGAGTCAACCAGTGGGTCGGTTGGGCATTGTCACAACCGTTTAGCTACCTTTTGGCGATTCCGGCTCTCGGCATCGTGCTTGATGTAGTGCCGACGATCGGACGCACTCGCTTGGCGCAACGTTCGGCTGCGTTCGGTGCAATTGGTGTGGTTGCAGTATCAGCGCTTGCTGTAGTAACTCAGACCAGTATCACTCTTCCTTGGGAAGGCGAGAAATTCTTTGATAACGCCGGCACCAAAATCGCCGACCTACTTCCGTTCTTGTTGCTGAACGTAGTCCCCATTCTCGGATTGCTCGGAGTTCTTGGTTTGGCGCTCTTGACACTCAAGTCGGCCAAGCCATCAATTAGTGCTCCGTTGACTTTTGTCTTGATCGGTCTTCTCGGAATTCTTCTTGGTGCTGCAGCACATATCGTTGGGCTCGTCGAAGATGCTGGTTTGATTGGCTCGGTCTACGAAGCCGGCGTTTATGTGCCGATTACCTTTGGCGCGATTGCCATTGCCTTCGGCGGTATTTGTTTCTGGGGACCCAAGTTGTGGGGACGTTCAATCTCTGACAAGGCCGCAACTCCATTGGCGTTGTTGGCATTGCTTGCCATTGGTCTTGATTCAATTCCCTACTTTGTCGCTGGATTTGCTGATCAGCCTGCCAGCTTGGTGAATGGCTTTTCGTACAGCGGTCCACAAGATTTATGGAACGCGTTGACGTGTGCAGGATTCGTCGTCATGTTGTTGGCTTCGATTGCATTCATCGGATTGGCGTTAAAGAGTTTCACAAGTGGCGCAGTTGCCGGTAACGATCCGTGGGATGGTTCAACTCTTGAATGGGCGACATCGTCACCACCACCCGAAAACAATTTTGCTGGAGTCATCGTCGTAAATTCGGCAACTCCGTTGGCCGACACCAAGTCCGCTTCATCAACAGGGAAGGTTGCCTGATGCTTGCACTACCCCCCGCCTCGCAACCCGCACCGCGTCGCCAAGTATTTGTTGGCACTGCGGTGGCAGGTGCCGCTGGCCTCATGCTCGTCGGCGGAATGATGGCTACTTGGCTGAAGTTCCGCGCCGATGCACCAGTGCGTGAATCCATGAAGCGTGGATTCATCAAAGACTGGATGCCCGAAAAGATCGTTGTTCCAGAAGTCGCTGCAAACATCATGTTGCTCGGACTTCTTGTTGTTTGTGTCATGGCTCAGTGGGCTGTGTATTCAGCCAAGCGCAATGACCGCACGCATACGGGTCTGGCCCTCGGAGTCACCGCGCTCATGGCTCTAGCGGTCATTAACGCTCAGATCTTCATCTGGACACAGATGGGCGTCGGAGCAAAAGACGGAGCCTTCCATTCAATGTTCTATGCCTCAACCGGTGCGATGACTGCGTTGTTGTTCTCAGGTTTGGTGTTCACTGCAGTTGCCGCGTTCAGGTATCTCGGTGGTCGCACCAAAGAAGTCGAACTCGTTTCGGCCCATGCTCTTTATTGGTACTTCCTCGCTGCAGCGTTCTGTGCAGTGTGGTTCGTCATCTACGTGCAGAAGTGACGAGGCAGCACTCATGATTACAACAAGCTCAAAACTCTTTTACGGACTTGGCGCAGTATCAATTGCTGGGTCCATCGTTTGGATGATCGCTCACGATGGTGGCGCACTTGGAGCAGTCGCTTTGGTGTTCATCGCCATTGCTGCAATCTTCCTCGGCGCAATCGCTTCATATGTTCGTGATGGTCACGTTTTGTCAACCGATACCGAACAGCATGATTCGGCGCCAGCAGCACAGCGTGGACCTGGCCGTAGTTGGTTCCCACTCGGAACTGCTCTATCGCTCGGAACTGTGATCGTTGGTCTCGTCACTTCGCCAGGCATTTTCAAAGTCGGTGTCGCTTTGTTGATAGCGATGCTCGGCGAATGGCTGATTCAGAACTGGAGCGATCGTGCTTCGTCTGATCAGGGTTATAACGAGCGCGTTCGCGGTCGAGTAGTACACCCTCTTGAGATTCCGATCGCTGGAGCACTATTGCTCGCCGTCATTGTGTTGTCGTTCTCGCGAGTGTTCTTGTCTTTGTCGAAAGATGCTGGGGCCATTGTTTTCAGCATCATCGGAATCTTGGTCTTGTTCTTTGGCTCGGTGCTATCAATCCGGCGCGGCACAAGTGCTCGTTTTGTTGGAGCGGTATGCGGAGTTGCCCTCTTGTCCCTATCAGTTGTCGGTGTCGTACTCGCACTTGATGGAGAACGCGAGCAACTGACCGAAGCCGCTGAAGAAGATCACTTTGCCCATCGGGCCTGTGGTGAAGAGGTCGAGTATTCGGATGAGGATGCG
>CALPPJ020000013.1 GCA_943325425.2 Bifidobacterium breve
ATCGACCCTGCGATCAGCATGATCCCGATCACCACGAAATAGGCCGACCAAGGTAGGTTTTTGCCCGTCGTGAGTAGGTAAATATCGGGCGCTCCGAAGGTCACCAGCGTGACCAACCCCCAGACCACCGAGTCTTTCAAACGATGATGGGTCAAGGCCTCGATCATCTTTGCGGTGGAACGAGCAAATATCGGGCAGGAAATGAACTCAACTGTGGCGAATATCCAAATATTGACGCCATATTTAGCGAAAAAGACGTCAGCAAAGATGATTCTGATGACGCTCCAGCCCATCACAGCGATAAACCAGGCTCGTTCAAGTGAAATCTGCCTCTTTGTCACTGTCTAGAGGCTAAAGGGACATAAGGTCAGGACGTTGTGATTAACAAATTTGCTAACAAAAGCCGGTCTCAGGAATCTTCGCCTCGCGATATGTCGTTAGCGCTTCATGCGTTTACTGCAACGGGTGTTCTAGTCGGTATGGCTGCGCTGGTTGCAGTACTTGATGGCTCAGCTCGAATGGCCATCATTTGGCTACTCGTCGCTCAGCTCATTGATGGAATCGATGGCCCACTCGCGCGTCGTCTGTTACCGGATGAAGCAACAACCAAGTTTGACGGCTACGTGCTTGACCTAGTGATTGATTTTGTGACCTGTGTCCTTGTGCCTGCTGCATTTTTGTGGCAGTTCCAAATGGTCAACCACGATCGATCGGGAATGATTGCTATCGCCGCACTCCTAATGTTTTCAAGTTTGTGGTTCAGTCGTACTGACCAACAGGATTCTGACAGTTGGTTTCATGGCTTTCCAGCAGCGTGGAATATGGTCGTACCAACCTTGTGGCTACTAGACAGTTCGCCCACCGTAACCATGGTTGTCGTGGCCTGTTTATCAATTCTCACGATGACCAATGTGCAATTTGCTCATCCAGTTCGCGTTGTTCAATGGCGGATATGGAATATGACGGCAATTTCCGTTTGGGTGACTGGAGTTCTGCTCGGAACTATTTGGTCACCAGGAATACCAGCACCTTTAGTTGCACTTGTCGTTCTTGGACCATTGATGGTTGCGGTAGCGACAGTGGCACGTCGCGTTGAATTGACGCGCGATAACGAACTATTTCGCTGATCCATCCCAGCCTGCAAAGGCGTCGATCATGGCTTTAACGTCACCAAGGGGATACAGGATCGGGCAAGTACATCCGTGGTCGATGTAATGCTTGACCTTTGCTCGAGCTTCGGCGGGCGTACCACTCGCAGTCAGCAGTTGCACGATTTCGTCTGGTACTAGTTTGCTCGCCGCAACGACTTGTTCGTGACTGGCTGGCCAAGTGAGAACTTCACCGACCTTGTCCAGTAACGATTGAGGTACGCCGGAGGCCTTCATGATATGCGGCTGTTGGCCCAAATATTGAGTCACCATAAGGCGCGCCATATCAAGGGCAGTTTGACGGTCTTCATGAACACTGCACACAACCAGTTGCGGACGGTCAATGTCGTCCAACGTCTTGCCAGCCTTCGCAGCACCACGTTCTAATGCTTCAAGAGCCTGATCGTTGTAGTCGGGAGAAACTAGATAGTTCAACACCGCACCGTCAGCGATTTCACCGGTGAGCTCCATCATTTGCATCCCGGTTGCACCAATATAGATCGGTACATCTTTTGGCCGGCGATCTTGATACACGTAATCGAGCTCAACACCATCTAAGTGAACGTATTCACCATGAAAGGTGACCGTCTCATTATTGAGAAGTGCTCGAACCGTGGTCACAATTTCGCGCATGACTCGCAGCGGCTTTGCTCGATCGATACCAACTTTTTGTGCCAACGGATCCCACCATGCGCCGATACCCAAAATAACTCGGCCAGGAGCAAGGTCGTCGAGTGTTGAGAAGGTTGCAGCAAGACGAGCGGGATTACGGCTCCAACAATCGACGACACCACTGCCTACCTTGATGTGATCGGTCACACTCGCAAAAGCGGCCATCGGGACCGTGGCTTCACGTACTAATCGGCTCTCAGCCTGCCACACCGCATCAAAGCCCTTACTTTCAGCGTATTGAGCAAATTGCATACCTTCACGAATCGGGTGCGCGTCTTGCAAGTAGATAGCAACGGGTTGATTCTGTTGGTTTTGGCTCATGATATTTCGCGCCTTTAGTTGGTTGGGTTGGTTTACAGTTTGGCAAAAAGTCGTTGCGCAGATTCGGATGCTTTACTACGCACCTCATCAAGATCTACTCGGGTTGGTATTCCGTCGCGAAGCAAAGTCTCACCGCTCGATGACTGAACGTTGATAGCCCTGATTCCCGGCGTGAATGCGACATGCCATGGACTATCGCTATGGTCATAGCTCCAAGACACTCGATCGCCTTGGCATTCAGGAATAAATGAGTAACAGTTCTCAAGCCACGACCAAGCAAGGTCAGGGGAGAGGGTGACATCTTCTGATCGATACGCGACATAAGCAAGTCGCATTTCCTCAAGCATGTCGGCGCCAATTCCGTCGGTACCGAGAATTACTTTGTTTGAACGCCGTACTGGATGGGCATAACCGACCCCGTTGTTCATATTGCTACGTGGGTTATGAGCAATCGTTCCGTTCAATTCTCGATCTAGATGGACGCAGTGCACGAGCAGCCAATTATCTTGCGCAAGTTTTTCAAGACGAGCACCAGCTGTGATGTCATCGAGTCCTTCAGCCACATGAATGTGCACACCAACACCAAGATCAGTTGCGAGGCCAGAAGCACTTTCTAGTAGTGCGTCCGAACAAGTGAAAGCTGCGTGCACTCCCACCATTCCCCGTCCACCTGCAGTGATAAACCGACGATTCTCTTCGAGGCCACGTTGTCCTGCTTCAACGCCATGGCGATCGGTAACTCCGTATGAGCACAAGACGCGCACTCCGACTTCAGCACACGCCTGGGCTATGACGTCAAGACTTCCTTCAATGGCATTGGGACTTTCATGGTGATCAATGATTCCAGTCGTACCGTTCATTAAGGCTTCGACGGCACCCAATTTGGCTGACCAATAAATCATGTCAAGATCTAATGCGCAATCTAGACGCCACCAAACTTGTTGCAGAATCTCCAGAAATTTCGTCGGTTGAACCGGAGGCGCAGGCATGCCACGCGCCAAGGATGAATACAAGTGATGATGACCGCATACAAGACCAGGCGTGGTGCTTGACATATCAGTCGGCATCTTCATGTATTGGACGCATCGGCAAGACAGTTCGCCATTGACCGTCGTAGTCAAAGAGTGCAGCAGCGACTGCACCGGCAGTTGGAACTAAGCCAATCTCGCCAACACCCTTGATGCCATACGGTGAGTTCGGTTCGGGCGATTCAACAAGAACCACCTTCACAGGTGGCATGTCTTTGGCGCGGATAATTCCGAGCGAACGCAACGTGGTATTGGTGGGAAAGCCCGTTTCGGGATCAGAAGGGAAATTCTCTGACAGGGCATAACCAAGACCCATGTGTACCGAACCCTCGATTTGGCCCTCACACAATGTTGGATTGACAGCACGTCCTACGTCATGGGCCGCGACTACTTCGGAAACTTTTCCGGTTTCACGATCAACCGTGACAAGTTGTGCTGCGTAACCAAATGTTGAATGAATCGTGGGGTTTTCCACTTCGCCCAGCTTCTGGGTCCAATCAACGCGGTATTCGCCATAGTGATCGACACCAACGGCACAGTCTGCTGCTAGCGCCGCTTCACAAGCAGCTTTCACAGCGCCTGCTCCCATCAAGGTGCCCCTCGAACCAGTGGTTTGTCCAAAACCAAGTTCACGAGTCGTATCGACAATCACGCGAACCTTTTCTGGATCTATTCCGAGTTCATGAACCGCGACCTGCAAGGCAACGGTGTTGATTCCTTGCCCCATCTCAGTCCAACCGTGACGCACTTCAACGATTCCATCAGAACGGAAATGGACGACGGCACCACTGACTTCTTTAAATCCGTTGCCTAAGCCGGAATTCTTCAAACCGAGACCGAGTCCAACAGCTTGTCCCGACGCGATTGCTTCATCATAGAAAGGCTTGATTTCATCAAGACATCGTTCAGCGCCAAGACATCCGTCGTCCATGATTTGACCAGGGCCCCACACGACGCCTGGCTTGATGACATTGCGCTTGCGCATTTCCCAACCGGAAATACCAACCAACTGAGCGAGGCGATCCATGATGCCTTCCATCGCGAACTGTGCCTGGTTGGCTCCAAAGCCTCGGAATGCTCCGCACACTGGGTTATTAGTACGAGCAGCAATGGCTTCGACATCAATATTGTCCATCGCATACGGTCCGCTGGCATGACCGGCCATTCGTTCGAGCACTTTCATGCCGACACTTGCATAGGCACCGCTGTCACCAAGTGCACGCACTTTCAGTGCAACAAGACGACCATCAGAATCACATCCTGCGGTGTATTCCATATGAATGGGATGACGTTTGGCGTGCATCAAGAATGATTCTTCACGCGACAGCGTGCACTTCACTGGTGCGTCAAGTAACCAGGCTGCAAGTGCCGCATGCGCCTGATTACTCATATCTTCTTTCCCACCAAAGGCTCCGCCATTGGTGACTAGCTCGACAGTGATTTGTGAATTGTCGATTCCGAGAACACGTGCAATGTCATTACGGTCGTCCCACACACCTTGACCACCTGAGTACACGTGCAGACGACGGACACCATCAGCCACTGATGGAACGGCGAGCGAACTTTCGGGCTCTAAGAAGGCATGTTCAATGCGCTGGGTATCAAAAATTTCGTGCACCACATGAGGCGCTGCAGCCAATGCAACCTCCACATTGCCGCGCGAATACTTACTGATACTCAACACGTTTGAGTCAGTTCCCCAAACTGCTAACTCTTGATTGGTTATCGCATATAGGGGATCGGTGATCGGCTTCAAAGGGGAATACTGCACTTCAACAAGCGCTACAGCCGCACGGGCCGCAATGCGGGTTTCAGCTACAACAACCGCCAAAACATCACCGGCATAACTGGTTCGTCCACCGATCGGAATCATCACTGGCCAGTCCTTGTAAATGAGACCAACTCGCAGTTCAGCAGGAATATCAGCTGCGGTGAAAACGCCAACAACCCCAGCGCCTTTTTGCGCAACTTCAGTATTGATAGCTGTGATGTCAGCCCGAGCGTGTTCGGTGAGAACTAGCGCTGCGTGGAGCATTCCAGGAATGCGAATATCGTCGACATATCCACGATCGCCGAGAGTCAACTCTTTGGCTTCGTATTTCATTCCGCCCGAACCGAGACCAGTTGGTTGCTGGGGAACAAGTTGTTTACCCTGCGCTACTGCCTCAATTGCGTCAAGCACCTTGACGTATCCAGTACAGCGACACAGATTCGCGCCGAGATGACGACTCAAATCTGACTTGGTCAGCTCTGCACCCTTTTTGTCAATCTGACCCTTGGCCCGCATCACGATGCCGGGGATGCAAAAACCACACTGCAAACCTCCGCAGGCGGCAAATGCATTCGCGTATGAATCACGCTCTTCTTGACCAAGACCTTCGAGAGTGACGACGGATTTACCCGCCACTTTCTCAAGCGATTGCTGACAACTTACGACAACCTTGCCGTCAATGAGAACAGTGCAACAACCACACTGACCAGATGGAGAACAACCGTCTTTTGGCGACGTGATATCAAGTTCGTCTCGTAGAGCCGCAAGTAAATGCGGATGTTCCGCGCTCACTGTTACTTCTTGACCGTTTACTTGTATTCCAACGCGTCGCTGTGCGCTGCGGTGAGGATTGTGGGCAGTGTCAGTCATGTGATTTCCCTTCAAGGGTGGCCTTGTTCGCAGTTGAAATCACAGACCCGCGTTGCTGTGTGATGCGGGTATAGACCTCGGGCCGGCGATAGCGATCAAAATTGAACAGTGTTCCCTTATAACGTTCACACCAATCAAGATCACAAGCGGCAACGATTAACTCATCGGCTGTCGTTAAAGTCTGGGCCACGATCTGTCCACTCGGTGCAACGATGCAGGTTTGACCGAGCGAATCGACTCCTTCTTCAACTCCGCCTTTGGCGACACCAACAACCCAGGTTCCATTTTGATAAGCACCTGATTGCATGACCAGCGAATTGTGAAAACCTTGCAAAATATCTTGGCTCGGGTCTGGCACGTAATGAATCGGGGTGTTGTAGCCGCAAAGAATCATCTCAACCCCTTGAAGACCCATTTCGCGGTACGACTCCGGCCAGCGACGGTCATTACAGATCATCATGCCGAATAATCCACCGAAGGCAGCCCAAACACCGAAACCCTCTGGACCCGGTTCAAAGTAATAACGCTCAGCATGTTGAAACGGGCGATTTGGCTCATGATGTTCGTGGCCAGGTATATGTACCTTGTGGTACTTCGCAACTACTGAACCATCGCGTTCAACCAGAATCTGCGTATTAAAGCGATGAACGACGCCTTGGTCGTCAGGTTCGGTCAACTCTGCATATCCCAGTGAAAATCCAATGCCGAGTTTCTTGGCCTCATCAAAGAGGGGTTGGGTCTCGGCACTTGGCATTGACTTTTCATACCAATGATCAGCCTCAGAGATGTCGTCAACAAACCAGCGCGGGAAGAAGGTGGTCAATGCCAGTTCGGGGAAAACAACGAGGTCACACGAACGCTCTTTGGCCTGGCGCAAAAGTGAAATCAAACGTTCAACAACGCTGGCGCGGGTGTCAGCCTTCTGAATTGGTCCAAGTTGGGCGGCTCCGACAACAACGACACGAGAGGGTTGAGACATTATTTCGTTCCAGTCTGCGATGAAAGATCTACATGGGCGAGAGCCCACATCGTGTCCATCAGAATATTGGTTCCGGCTACTAGGTCTTCGGTATTTGTAAATTCCGCTGGGTTATGACTGATGCCCTGAACCGATGGCGTAAAGATCATCGTAGTGGGGCACACTCGCGCCAACATTTGGGCATCATGACCTGCACCTGACGGCATCAACATGACCGAACGCTGGTGGTGTTGAGCTAAATCAGCAATGAGACCGGTCAACTGCTCATCAAACTCAACTGGTTCGAAGCGTGCTAACACTCGCGAAGAAATAGTGACTCCTTCAGCCTCAGCCAATTCGGCAATCTTTTGAGCGATTTTTACTTCAACCTCGCACAGCAACTTTTCATCGGTGTTGCGAACATCAAGAGTAAGAGTGGCACTTTTGGGAACGACATTGATCAAGTTCGGCTGCAAATCGATTTTGCCGACGGTACACACTTGGTTACCGCCGTACTCGCGAGCGATTTGCCGTAGATACACCGCAATTTCTGCGGCGATGTAAGCCGGATCATGTCGAAGTGACATCGGGGTCGTGCCAGCGTGGTTACTTTGACCAGTAATCGTTACTTCTTGCCACGAAATTCCTTGCACCCCAGTCACAGCACCGATTTGTACTCCTTCGGCTTCGAGTCGTGGGCCTTGTTCAATATGCAATTCAACGAATGCGTGTGGAGCGGCGCTCGGACACGGCGATGAACCGGCATATCCGATGCGTTGCAGTTCTTCACCCAAAACAGCGCCATCAATCGCGACCGTATCTAAAGCAGCCTCGAGGGACATTCCTCCGACGTACACCAATGAACCGAGCATGTCTGGCTGAAAACGTGCGCCCTCTTCATTAGTAAAAACTCCCACTGAAATGGGGCGAGCCGGAGTTGCACCTGCGGACATCAAAGTTTCAATCACTTCAAGACCAGCGATGACTCCGAGGTTTCCGTCATAACGCCCGCCTGTACGAACAGTGTCAATGTGACTGCCTGTCATGACTGGCAATCCTGATCCCACGTTCCAGGTGCCCACGATGTTGCCCACACCATCGACAGAAATATCGAGACCGAGGTCTTTCATCCATGTCATCACCAAGTCGCGCCCATCGCGATCAGCGTCGGTCAAGGCCAGACGACACGATCCGCCGCCATCAATGGGACCAATAGACGCCAGTTCATCCAGGCGTCCCAATAAGCGGTCCTGAGAGATGCAATGACCCTGCATCGACGGAAGATTCAGGTCAAGAAAGGGGACTGCAGTTGCCACGGGCTAAGTTTACATTTTGTAAAGCCAATTGCCGATGACCAACGACCGGCCTGACGACAAGAATCGGAACCAATGTCTGCCAGCGAAATCATCGTTTTATTGCTGGCAGTCGGAGTGGCCGCAATCGTGCAGAACATTGTGGGATTCGGATTTGCACTCTTGGCGGTACCCCTGATGGTTTTGGCCGTTGACCCCCATGACGCGGTCGTCATTTCAACGTTCCTCGGGTTGGGAAGTTCGAGTTTTCAAGCACTGAATGGCCGTCGCGACGCTCAATGGCCACTAGTAGCGAGATTGTCGGTTTCGGCTCTCATGGGTATTCCCTTCGGTCTTTTGGTCTTCAATCATGTTGACGAACAGGTGCTCAAAGGCTGTCTAGCCAGCGGAATTTTCTTGGCAGTATTTTTCTTGGCGCGGAATACAAATTTCAGGCACGTCAGCCAACGTCTAGAAATAACGGCTGGTTTCCTCAGTGGGGCCCTGTCTTCGTCTTTATCGACGAATGGGCCGCCCTTAGTTTTCGCATTACAGAGTCGAGGTTTACCGATCGCTCAGTTTCGAGCGACAATTAGCGCGACTTTCACCATTTCTGGAGTGATAACTCTTGCGTCATTTATCGCATTGGGTGATGTCAATTCAGATTCTCTCATTGGTGTCGTGATCAGTTTGCCCATACTCGGTTTAGGAATTCTGCTCGGACAGAAACTCAAACCACGATTAAACGAAGAGAACGCTCGGCGATTCGTACTGATGCTTTTGCTAGCAGCTGGCTGTTCTGCGCTGATCGGCGCAATCGTTGGCTAGCGAACACGTTGCCTTAACCCGCGAAAATCGTCGTCCATTGATCTTTTGACATTGGCTTCAAGACAAAGTTGTGTTGCTGTACTTGTCCAAGAGTTTCATGCGCTGGTTGCGAGTATTGGTGACCTGGATAAATGATTGTTGAGCTTGGCAGGCTGTTGAGTGTTTGCAAACTGTGATACATCATCTCTGGATCGCTCCCCGGCAAGTCGGTACGTCCACAACCATCAAGAAAAAGCGTGTCACCAGAAATCAAACAACCGTCCACTAAAAAGCACTGAGACCCGGGAGTATGACCAGGCGTGTGCACCAAAGTGATTTCAACTGATCCCACCTTCACGATGTCACCAGCCTCATGCGCAACGAGATCGGTCTCAGAAACACCCGTGGTTCGCAACACCCAAGGAGCTTCCTCTTTATTGACATGAATACCGACTGATCCATGTTCGAGCAATCGAGTAATTCCTTCAATTCGGTAGTTCATCATTGAACCCCCGATGTGATCAGGGTGATAGTGCGTTGCTAACGCCCCAGTGATTTTCATTCCGTCATGAGCGGCGACAGCAATGAGGTCATCAACGGCATAGGCAGGATCAATCACCATGCACTCACCGGTCGAACGGTCACCAATGAGATACACGAAGTTGACCATTTGTTGCGCCAGTGGGTCTCCAACCGCGAAGTCACGACCAGAAAGCAATTGTTTGAAATACACCTGATTATTGGCATCGTCAGTCACGTTTCTAGGGTAGACGCTCGGCTAGGGCCGTCGCTTGATGGAAGCAGTGTTGTATCAGGCAGGACCCCGCCTTCTAACATGACACTCATGACCATTACACCCGCGCCAGTGGCCTTACGTATAAATCAGGGTGTTCTTGATTCGCTGGTCGAAGGACAAAAAATCCCTTTTGGCGGAAATCGGTGGTCTGCTGTTTCGGCACAACTCGCCCAGGATTTCCGTTCCGGGGACAGCCTTGTTGTTGTGCAGGACAGTGGCGATCTTTTGCACATCCCTGCGTCAGTGGCTGAGATAGCAAATACCGCGGTGACAAATGCACAATTGGCATTTACCCAACTAGCGACAATCGAAGCCAAGCAAATCAGCAAGTTTTACGATTCCTTCGCCACCAATTTGCAAGACGAGACGATCTTTCGCCGGATTAAGGCTGCGAATGACATTGATGTTGAAAGCGCCACTCAGCGAGGCCGGTCAACAACTCGATTGCACATCAACGAAAAGATGCGCCTTGATATGGTCGCTGCCCTCCACATGTGGCGTGACCTGCCCGACACTACATCCGCAGGTACCGAGACGGTGACACACGATTCTTGGTCGGTCGAGGTTCACAAAGCACCGCTAGGTGTTGTCGGATTTGTGTTTGAGGGTCGACCGAACGTATTCGCCGATGCCACTGGTGTTCTTCGTTCGGGCAACACGGTTGTTTTCCGAATCGGTAGTGATGCCCTCAATACCGCTCGGGCGATTATGGAATTTGCATTGGTGCCGGCACTTCAAGAGAACGAACTGCCGCTTGGGTGCGTACAACTTGTTGATTCACCCGAGCGTTCTGCTGGATATGCCTTATTCTCCCATGCTGCTCTATCCCTTGCTGTCGCGCGCGGTAGCGGTGAGGCAGTGGCGCAACTCGGGGCAGTAGCGCGTCAATCCGGCATTCCGGTCAGTCTTCATGGCACTGGCGGGGCGTGGAGCATCGCGGGACAAAGCGCCGATGCCCAAGATCTTGCGCACATCATTAGCCATTCTTTGGACCGCAAGGTCTGCAACACATTGAACGTCTGTTGTGTGCCGCTCGATCGTCATGATTTGCTCTTATCCGTTCTGAATGGCGCAGTCTTAGCTGCCAAAGCCCGTCAGGCGAAACTGATCGTTCACGCAGCCGGACCTTTCACATCTCAGGTTCTCCGAGAAATGTATTCCTCCACATTTCTTTTTGATCTCGTTGAACACGAGGATGACAAGGTGTTAGCCACTGAATGGGAGTGGGACAATCAACCAGAGTTCACGTTGCGACTTGTTTCAGACCTTGATGAAGCACTTGAACTTTTCAATACTTACAGCCCGCATTTCGTTCTTTCCATGATCAGTACCAATCAAGACGAAGTTGATCATGCGTACAAATCCACCGAATCACCTTTCTTCGGTAACGGATTTACCCGCTGGGTAGACGGCCAGTACGCACTCAAGCGACCCGAACTCGGCCTATCAAATTGGCAAAACGGAAGACTTTTTGCTCGAGGAGGAATTTTGTCAGGCGATGGGGTATTTACGACTCGCTATGTGATGAAACAGTCCGATCCTCAGCAGCATCGCTAAACATCAACCTCCAGAGATCTTGTCAATGATTCCGTTGATGATCCGTGCCGGTCGGCCTGTTTTGTCTTCTTTCCGATCAGCCAACATTGCCAATTTTGTCAACGAGTTCACTGCAACGTAACGCAACGGTTCAATCTCCCATTTCTTTGAGAAGTGATTGACACACGAAAGTCGCGTTATTTCGGATGACCTTTCGCAAACCAAATCTGCCAGGATTCGCCCCGCCAAATTAGACGTGGCCACTCCGTCGCCGACGTAGCCTCCTGCAGATCCAAGACCGGATTCAGGATTAAACGAAACATTAAAGGTCCAGTCGCGAGGTGCAGCAAGAGGCCCACCCCAGTGATGCGTGAATTCGGTCCGATCAAGAATTGGAAATAGTTCAATTAATGTGGAGCGCAACTCGTGTGCAACCTTTTGATTGAAATCAAAACTCGGCAAGATCTTGGAACCGAAGTGATACGGAGCACCGCGACCTCCGAACGCCAACCGATTATCGGTAGTTCTCTGACCATAAATGATCATGTTTCGTCCGTCGTTGAATGAAGGACGTCGATCTAATCCGATCTCGGACCAGACGTCAGCCGAAAGTGGTTCGGTTGCGACCATCATTGAATACAACGGAATCACTGATCGCTTATCCTGCGAAAAACCAGAGGAGAAGGCTTCAGTTGTTCGAAGAACAACTTTGGCCTGATACGTGCGCTGTTGAGTGTGCACTTGGCCCGGCGCATACGACAGAACTGGTGAGTTTTCGATAATCGCTGTGCCTTGGGAACGAACAGCAGCGGCTAGGCCAAGACAAAGCTTTTTCGGATGTAGTACTGCACTGTGCAGATCAAGAAACCCACCGTTCGTTTCAGACATTTGCACAAGATTCAAAGATTCATCTCGATCTAACAATTGGTAGAAATCTTCGCCATATCCGTATTCACGAAGATTGCGAATTTGACTGGTCGCTCGTTCATACTGATTCGCCGAACGAAGAACCTGAATTGAACCGCCGAGCGCAAAATCGCAATCAATACCCAAAGCGACAGTACGAGTCTTGATCTCGTCCAAGGTTGCGAACATGGCATTTTGCATGGCGATAGCTTGCTCACGTCCGTGTCGGCGAGCAATTGAATCTAATGACATTGGCATGATCGTTGAACACCAACCGCCGTTGCGACCACTTGCACCAAATCCAACCGAATTCTTTTCAATGATGGCGATTTTTACAGAGGGTTCAATGAGGTGGATGTAATAGGCAGACCACAGACCCGTGTAGCCAGCACCAATAATCAGAACATCAAACTCGTCGCGTCCATCATCGTCAACACCATACGAAAATTCTTGATCATCAATCTCATTCCACAGGCATTTCTCAGGAA
>CALPPJ020000014.1 GCA_943325425.2 Bifidobacterium breve
ATGTCTCCGCCGGTAGGTGTGGTGTCTTTGACAACTAACGACGGCTGAATGACTTTGACGGCAATAATTGTGCTGATTCCGATTAAAGCAATGCGGATCCACAAGATGATGAGTCGCTCGCGCTCCGAGCCCCGAAAGGGATTCCAACCATATTTGATTCCCGTCTGCGTTGATTCGTCAACTTCGTCGTCAGGACCGGCAACAGACACGGCGGACTTATTCTCAAGATCATCCATATAGAGACCTATCTTGCCACCTTCGCACTACTGAGACGCGAGCAACAACCCTGCAGCGTTAAACCCGATGTGGGCAAAAATCGCCATCCCTAACCGCCCCGTGCGCTGAAAACAGATGCCGAGCACCAACGCAAAAACAAAGAGACCCGGCAATTCCACCGGTTGTAAGTGAATCAGGGCAAACCACGCAGCCGAGATCAGCAACGCCAACCAGTCATTCAATCGACTCTGCAAAGCTTGCAAAATCAGCCCGCGGTACACCAATTCTTCAATCAAGGGCGCCCCGAGGGCCACAACAACAATCAAAACGATGACCCAACCCCCGTTTGCCTTATCCCACAAATCTCGAGCGCGCTGCTCGATTTCGTCGCTCGAAAAGGCATCGGACCAAATCTGTTGCAGTGGCCAATAAATCGCTGGAACAAGTAACAACTGACAGGCCACGCCAAGGGGCAATCCGGCCAGATCAACCCACCGTGCTCGAACCTTGTAATCGTTGACAAACCGTCCCTGACCCCAGCGGCGACTCACGACCATCAGCGCAACGACGAAAGGGATCCACAAGCAAAAAATGGATAGCACCGTCATTGAAATCGGCCACTGGTCTGACTTTTCGCCGCTGTGACCGGTGGCCGCGATCAACACGCCTTGCAACGGAAGCGCCGCCATGTACGCCAATAGCCAGGCCATGACGGCCACGCCGACGGTAAACCGCGTGGCGTTCGTCGCCGGATGAGGACGGGTCATGAACTGACCTAGCCGGCCAGGCGATGCACGAAAGGAAGGACTTCGGCTCGACGCCGATCATCTAGGGTCCAGCCATTCGGAGGCGCAAAACGCTGCCAGTGCTTGTCGCACAACTCGTACACGTGCAAATCGCGCTCTTCTTCGATGTGGTTAATCCACACGACCGAGGTGTTGTACTGAAAGGTCAAAGAAATGTGGGCGGTCTCCCGACAACCACTACGAGTGCACGAACGCATGGCAAAAAGTTATGAGATTGAAGGCCATCTTTGGTGGATAGGCCTTTGGTGGATAGGCCGGACTGGTTATGCCGTGGTCCATTGAGTCAACTGTGACTTCTGCGGTACTCAGACACCCATACTGAACTACGCCCGACCCACACAGTGTGACCAAGCGGTCGTATCATGGCGACATGAGCGAGTCCACTCCTCCCCCTCCGCCCCCGTCACCTACGCAACCCTCGTCTGGTGGTCAATCACCGCGCAAGATGAGTCGCTCGCAGGTAAACAAAGATTCATCATCGCCTGACGGCAAGCCCACTGGCCGCCCGTCCATGCCCAAATGGTCGCCGTGGGTACTGCTTGGCCTGATTTTGGTCCTCATTTTTGGACCGCAACTCTTGCCCGGTCCCGACCGTGAAAAATTGGGCTTTGAGGAATTCATTACTCAAGTCACGAACGGCAAAGTTGACGAAGTCAAACTCAATAACGCAACGCTCACAATCACTGGGACATTCACCGATGGCAGTTCATTCTCGACAACTGCTCCCCCTGGATTTCCGAACGAAAAAGATCGCGAACTTCTCCGTGGACAAGGTGTTGATTTCAAGCCCAATACTCCCCAAACAAATTGGGTGATGAATCTCATTCCACTGTTGCTGCCATTCGTTTTGATCATCGGATTCTTGGTGTGGATGAACAAACGTGCATCGGGACAAATGGGCAACATGATGTCAATTGGTCGTAGTCGCGCCAAGGCTTACAACGCTGACCGTCCCTCAACCACGTTCGCCGACATCGCCGGATACGAGGGTGTCAAAACTGAAATCAAAGAGGTTGTTGATTTCTTGCGTATGCCCGAACGTTTCAAGGAAATTGGCGCCAAGGTTCCCAAGGGAATGTTGCTGGTCGGCCCTCCGGGAACGGGTAAGACTCTTTTCGCACGCGCAGTTGCGGGTGAAGCTGGCGTTGGTTTCTTATCAGTCACTGGTTCTGACTTCATGGAAATGTTCGTTGGCGTTGGTGCAAGCCGAGTACGCGACTTGTTCCAGCAGGCTCGCAAAATGGGTAAAGCCATTATTTTCATTGATGAAATCGACTCAATCGGTCGTAAGCGTGGCGCTGGTCTCGGTGGAGGTCACGACGAACGCGAGCAAACTTTGAACCAAATGTTGTCCGAAATGGACGGGTTCGAAACATCAGAAGGCATCGTGATTTTGGCGGCGACAAACCGTCCCGATGTTCTTGACCCTGCGTTGCTCCGCCCAGGTCGCTTTGACCGTCAGATCGTTGTTCCATTACCCGAGTTTGAAGAGCGAGCGGCCATTTTGCGAGTTCACAGTCGCGATAAGCGTATGGGACCCGATGTTGATCTCGACACCATGGCCAAGGGCACTCCTGGTATGAGCGGTGCCGACCTCGCCAACTTGGTGAATGAAGCAGCACTCTTTGCCGTACGTCGAGCCAGTGCACAAATTGAGCGCATCGACTTTGAGTCAGCTCGTGATCGCATCATGATGGGAGCCCGCCGAGACTCACTCATCTTGTCCGCAGAAGAAAAGCGGGTCACTGCTTACCACGAAGGTGGCCACGCAATTTTGGCAACTGTCTTGCCGCATGGTGATGCATTACATAAGGTCACCATTCTTCCGCGAGGCATGGCCCTTGGTGTCACGCAAACACTCCCCGAAGAACGCCATAGTTTCTCGAAGGATTACATCCTTGACCGAATCTGCATGGCTCTTGGTGGACGCGTCGCCGAAGAATTGGTGTTCCAACAGCAGACCACTGGTGCTTCAAACGACCTTGAAGTAGTCACCGGTTTGGCGCGCCGCATGGTGCGCGAATGGGGCATGAGCGACAAGGTCGGCCCCATGGCTTGGCATAATCAGCAAAATGTCTTCCTAGGTGAAGACTTGATGACTGGTGGACGCGAATACAGCGATGACACCGCACGCCTCATGGACGAAGAGATCAACACCATCTTGCGCCAGCAGGAAACTCGTGCGATCGAACTTCTCTCCAAGCATCGCATCGGTCTTGATTTAGTTGCCCAAGCACTTCTCGAAAAAGAAACCATTGATGGAGACCTTGTTAATGCTCTTGTGCAGCAGGGTCTTGACGGCAACACGCAGTCACCGATCAGCGTCATTGACTGACCTGACCCTTAACTCGAACCGCTATTCGTGATCTTGACAGTGGCCGTCCGCTGGCGTTTGCAGTTGCGGATCGCGAGCCGACGCCACGCCTGCCCATAAATCTGTTGCACTGACTGGCCCAAGAAATGACTTATGTACGACTCCGTGTGCATCACTCACCACGACAGTCGGAACAGCCTCAATGTTGTATTTACGATGCAACTCTTTGTTTTCGGAGTATTCAACATCTAACACCGCCACTTGCTTACTGGCGACAACTTGTGCCTTAGCCAACATGTCGGCACACACATGACATGACGCGGATGTAAAAACTGCCACTAACCATTCCTGCTGAGCGGCTGGAAAATCAACTCGGTCGATCTGTGTTGGTGCGGCAAAGACCTTTTGCGTTGGCGCATCAACAACTTGACGTCGACGAACCACCACAGCAACTGTTGCGACAACTGTGCCAATGATCAGAGCGATGAGCACGCTCATCATGGCAACAACTTTTCTGGAAAAGCGAGCGATCCACTGCGACCTCGCAAAGTCGGCGTACGTTCAAGTCGGCGCTCAACCAAAATAGATTGGTCACTCACCACTTCGAGCGCACGTCCGAACGAGAGTGGGTCAACCAAATCAATTGAAACCAAGCCATTGGCCGCGATCGGAATATCGCTAAGTCCAGGAACTGGCTCTTCTCCACCAGGACCAACCGAATAGATCGTCACGACTCCGCTATTTGGTGATGTGTTGAGAATCGTCAGTACATCTTCGATCGCAATCGTGGTCGAAGTTGGAACGCTCCAACGCGTTGATTGGAAACCTCGCTGAGCACCAAGCACAACGGTGGTTGCAACGCTCGAACCCGCTGGCTTTGTCAGCACCCGCTCCACCACTAGTTGGGCTCCGGCTTGCCCACTCACAACACCGCCGTGCAGTCCGTCAGGCAAACCAACAATTGCTGATACATCAAAGGGCACAACATCATTCGCGGGGATAGTTAACGTTGTCGGCAGCACATTCGCCACAGTCGGGTCAAGCCCGAGTATGACGACATCAGCCATCACATCTTGATCGCTGGGATTGAAAATCATGTAGGTCTCAGAAATACCGGCGCCCTTTTCTCCATCAGCGAACCACCACTGATCAGATGTTGAAGGACTTCCCAGCGCCAACACATGGCCTAGTCGACCCGCACCTAGGAAATGCTGATCTTTAGCCGCGACAATTCGTCCCGCCGAGGCCACGACACTGAGCGCCAAAATCTTTTCATCACGAAAACCAGACTCTGGAATGTTCAAAACACGAATTGATTGAGCCGGAATAACAAACCCTTGAAGATTTGTTGGAGTGCGCTGACCATTCATCGTTGCGATTTCAATATTGACGATCGCGGGTGACAAATACGGATTCGTGAGGATCAAACGAAAATCTGATGACTCCGCAGAAAAGCCATCAGCGAAATACCACTCACTTGAAGTTCGATTTGAACAAGGCGACACTGCAGCACCCGCAGGATGTAGCGCTCGCTGCTCAACACTTGCCGCCGAATCAGTGAGTTCAACCAGTGCACTCGCATACGGTGCTGTCACTAACGAATTGATCTCAATCACGAGTTGCGAGCGTGGATCAGAATTGATCGCCTGAGTCACCGGTGCTTGCCCGCTCGTCAGAATCGTTAACAAACCAGTCACAGGAGTCTCTAACGGGTTCGAGATCACGATCTCGCCTCCGTAGGTACCGCTGTCACTCTCTCCGGCCGCCGAGGTTCCGGCACAAAACCAAGTACTCGTGACCGCTTGGTCATTACGAACAATTGCCGGCGTACCAGGCCGAGTTCCGAGCGAAAAGACTGCAGCAAATTGAGTTTCGTCTCGGTCTGAAAAGTTAAAAGCCAAACCAATAACGACTAACAAAACGAGATAAAGGCTCACCCGACGATTCATGCCGGATCACCTGAAATCGGGTTCGCGGATAATGAAACAACTGGAGTCGTTTCTGGCAATTCAAATTGTTGACGGCGCGAACGACGGCGAAAATTTGGTTGCAAAATTCCGAGTACTACCACCAACCACAAGAACACTTGCAACAACACCCACATGTAACGACTGAGAGGGTTTGAATAAGACAAACGTGCCAATCCACCATCGCCCGTTTCAAAATGCATCACGGTTCCGAACGAAGCTTGAGGTTTGATGGTTTGCCCATTAATTGTCAGTGTCCATCGCGGGTCAAAGGGAACGCCCATATGAAAACGCCCCGCTGGAAGTTCTTGGGTTGGACTTGCCCAACTCGTCGTACCATTCAACGCAGCAAGTGAGCCGGTCAATTCAGTCGCTACGAGAGCCTCAGCGCCACCTTCACTGCTTTGTTGGGAGGCCACGGCGCTCAACATTCCGGTTAAGGGAATCCACTGCGAGTTTTCGAAAATAGTCATACTCGAAGGCCCATAGACATTTCGCAAATCCAATTGTTCAGCAAATGCTTCGCGCAAACCGAGCGGTACGGCTACCGGGGATTCACTCGAGGAGTGCACTCGATCAATGACCGGAATGACGATGTACCGAATACCAAGTGGAGCCATCAGTCGCCCGACACGACCAGTTGTTCCAGAGGCCACAGCGTCAAGGAGCGGTTCGATGAAAACTTGGGCGTCTCGCGAGGCCGACGACACTTGATTCAACATTGATGCATCACCGTTTTGCACCAATGAGTAAGCCAAGCCATCGCGATACGTGTGCTGATCGGACGGGATCAGTCGCGAGTCGCCGACGAGTAAAATCCGATAATCGCCCTGACTTGAATCACCCAATAACTCGCGCATTTGTTGAGCCAAAGTAATTGAAGGCTGTTCCCATCGACCATTTGATGCTCCAGCAACGACAGGCAAAAGTCCGAGAGGAAGAGTAACGAGCGACAAAAGTGCCAAAGGCTGTCGCCATCCGAAGCGACCGCCTCGAACGTCAATTCCGAAAGCCATCACGATGATGGCTGCACCAATTGCCAAACAACTCGCAACAGGGGCCAACAAAATGCCGGTTTCAGGAAGGCGAATAGGTAAATCATCACCCGAGTTCAGCAGTGCCAAGGCAAGCAAAACAATGGACAAAATCGCGGCTCGCGAAGCCCAAATAAAACGTGAGTTCTTTGACACCAATGGTGCGACAAGGAGTGGAACGTAGAGCAGCACGATCAGCCCACCAAGTGCTGCTGGACCGATACCGAAACGAAGGAGCTCCCATAATCCGAGATTTTCTGTCGAGCGAGCGGGCGAACCAACGATTGCGTCCCATCCACCATTAGACAAATATCGCGTCACCCACGGCATGTTAAGAACGACCGCTGCCGCCGTTGCGCTCATTGCACCAGCGAAACCTAATCCAGCGGCTCGAGTTGAACCTCCTGAAACAGCGGCCGTCAACAGCCACAACAATGCACTTAATAGAACGACAACAACGACTCCAGGACTGAAGGCCATCGTGACGCCGAAAAGTAACGAAAGTTTTGCGGCCAAACGAATCCGCTGTTTCGTTGAAGGATGATCAACAACGTCGCCAGGTTCGTCATCAACAATTGATGTGCCAATACCACCGAAAGAACGAATTAGGTGGAGAGCCCAGGGAACAACGGCATAAGCAATCAGTACCTGGTGCTGGCCACTCGCGACCGCGGCATACGGAAGTGGCACTGCGGCGTACGCAATGACTCCGACGATACGCGCGCGTTCGTTAGCAACCACCCCACACAAAGCCGAAGCACCTAGCCATCCCAAAGGAATCAGCCCAATGGTGATCAGGGTGTGCAACAACCCCATGTGCCCAAGCGTGAAGATTCCACCGAGCGCAATAAGGCCTGTGCTAGTTGGTTGAGCGGTCGTGCTACCGAGGTCTTGCGCCCACCACCCGCTGATGTATTGACGCAGCAAATCACGCGGTGATTCTGGAAGTGGCAACAAGTCGCCTACGGAATGCACGCCATTCATCCACAATTGACGGCCCCCGAGAAAGAGCAAGACAGCAAGGACTCCCCAGGATGCAACGGCCTTGGGGCTACGCGCAGTTGAGTCGTTTCCAACGCCTCGAATATTGGCTGAAGGTGTAAATCGGCGATGACGAATGATTCGTTTCCAGCGCACGCTGCCGCGAACCTGTAGTTCAACCACTTCATGGTCGGGTACTTGACGCAACATGCGGACGCGCGACCTACGACGGGCGATATTGCCAATACTGGGCAGCAAGTTCAATAGTCCGCTCAGCCCAGCAAAAGCCCGCTGCCATCGACCGCGAACCATTGAGCCAATTGCTTCAACACAGGTAATGAGAAACAACAGCGGCACTACGATCGGCAAGCGGCGCGCCCCGGTCAGTGACAGCACTGTTGACATGCGGTGCCTTTCGGCCTGGCGCATGAGTGAGCCAGAGTCGCTGCCGCGACCGATCAGTCGCTCGTCCATCAAGCCGCGATGTCGAGCGGTCGCGGCAGGGACGACAACGACCCGGGCGCCTGATAAATGAGCCCGCCAACACAGATCAAGATCTTCACCAAAAAACTCAATGGAAGGTTCGAAACCTCCGAGTTCGCGAAAGAGGTCAGCACGAACGAGCAAACATGATGAAGACAAAACAAACACATCACGCACCGCGTCATGTTGTTCTTGATCAAGTTCGTGGGGCTCAACTGCACTGTCGAGTTCACCAAACCAATCACAATCAAAGCCCACCGACTGCAAGCGACGGGTTTCATCCCATTCAACGAACTTCGGACCGACCATCCCGGCATTAGACCGATACATCTCTTCAACCAACTGCCGAACTGCGTCGGGGGCCAAAACGACATCGTCATGCATGAGAAGGAAGAAACCGCTGTCTCCCTCAACTAATCGCATCACCATATTCGCGGCTAATCCAAACCCTGGGTTGGCGCCGATGTGATAGATACGGGGCTCCCGAGTGCTCGGTTCCGAACCCTGAACTTGGGCAATTTCACGCACCAACTCGAATTCAGCGGCGTCAGAACCGGTCAACAGCACCAAAATCTGAATATTCGGGTAATCCTGAGCTGCTAAACCTGAAAAGACCTCTCGTAATACTTCGCTCGCCAAGCTTGGTTGGTCGACAACGACCGCCACCACGACTCCTGGGGCGGCCGACACGCTGGCTTCAGTAGGCGAAGTCGCAGCGGAAAGAGTTGCTTCCATCTCATTTTCCACGGTGTGAGAAGGTTACTCGCCCTCATCTCAGACCTCAGGTCACAGACTTGTTGAAGCCGGGGATTCAGGGGTCGAACGCCTGATCTGAGTAGGGTAAGAGGTCTTGACTATCAATCACGAGTCCATCGGCACCGAGCCGACCACGTCGGGCCGCATTCCTCTCCCTGAGGGGACGTTGGCGGTCGGCGGAGGTCTGCTGGTAGCAGGAATCTCTAGCTATGCCTTTTTTAAGGTCGGCCAAGAGGCACTCGGTAAAGAACATTTCAAACCCATCGTGGCCCTCTGGTTTGCCACCTTCGTTTTGGCCCCCGGATTTTTCTTGCCCCTCGAGCAAGAAATGGGACGTGCCCTCGCCCATCGACGCGCGCTCAATCAAGGTGGTCGTCCTGTCGTGGCGCGTATTGTTCCCCTTGGTGCAGCAGTCGCCGGCATCATCGTCGCGGTGTTGGCGGGTCTCAGTTCACTAGCTACTCGCGAATTCTTTGAGGGTTATGGTCTCGTGACTGCGGCTCTCATAATCGCCTTTGTCGCGTATGCCCCCACCCACCTCGCCCGCGGAATTTGCTCTGGGCAGGGTCGGTTTGCGTCATACGGAATTGTCATGGGCGCAGACGGATTCGTACGAATCGTTGGATGCATCATCTTTTGGCAGTTGGGCATTACCAATGTCGGCGCTTATGCGATGTTGATTGCCCTCTCGCCTCTCTCTGGAGTGCTTGTTGTTTGGTTACGTGGTGATATCAAAACAACACCAGGTCCAGTTGCCCCATGGAGCGAAGTCACCCCAAATCTTGGCTGGCTACTTCTTGGTTCGTTGATGGGCGCGGGCCTAGTCAATGCTGGCCCAATCGCGATCAATGTTTTGGCTACCAAAGAACAGTCTGAATTAGTCACTGCCTTTGGTAACGGCGTTCTGCTGTCGCGGGTTCCACTATTCCTTTTCCAAGCGGTGCAGGCAGCGCTATTGCCGCGACTCGCCCGACTCGCAGCACAGGGTGACCTTGTTGAGTTCCGCAATGGATTTCGTCGACTCATGCAAGTTGTCGTCTTCGTCGGAGTTGTTGGAACCGTCGGCTCCTTCGCCTTCGGACCTCCCTTACTAAAAATTGTGTACGACGATGTTCTCAATCGAAGTTCTCTCACCATGTTGGCTCTCGGTAGCGCTCTGTACATGGTGGCCCTCGCAACAGCGCAGGCAGTGATTGCCCTCAACGGCCATGCCCTCGTTGGCTTGGGTTGGCTCCTCGGAATGATTACTTTCGTCGGCTGCACATGGCTCGCTTCTGACAGTTTGTACTTTCGTGTTGAGATCGGCCTTGTTGCCAGCTCGCTTGTGGCACTCGCGGTGTTTACCGTCTCGTTGATTCGCTTGCTCAATGAAGGAGCAAACATAACCCCCGAATCATTAAGCGATGCGCTGTCAGACCGCCCTTTTGAAGCGTAAGACCAACATTAGTTAGCGAGGGCAATGCCCGCCTTTTTGGCTTCAAGTTTGAGGTCGTGTTGCACCATCATGCGTACCAAACCTGGGAAATCGACTTCAGGCTTCCAACCCAATTTTTCGCGAGCCTTACTTGAATCGCCAATCAACAAATCAACTTCGGCTGGGCGGAAAAACTTCGGGTCCTGCCGCACATACGGACGCCAATCTCCAACACCGGCCTCAGCGAATGCCAATTCGACGAGCTCTTCAATGGTATGAGTCTCGCCCGTCGCAATGACGTAATCATCAGGCTGATCCTGTTGCAACATCATCCACATCGCCTTGACATAATCGCCGGCGTAACCCCAGTCGCGCTTGGCATCAAGATTGCCGAGCACGAGTTCTGTCTGTAAACCAAGTTTGATACGAGCCGCAGCATTAGTGACTTTGCGCGTCACGAACTCAACTCCGCGGCGGGGACCTTCGTGATTGAACAAGATTCCCGAACAGGCCCACATGTCGTAACTCTCGCGGTAATTCACCGTGATGTCATGACCAAAGACTTTGGCGCAACCATATGGCGAACGCGGGTGGAAAGGTGTGAGTTCAGTCTGTGGAATCTGACGAACCTTGCCGAACATCTCTGATGAAGAGGCTTGATAGAAGCGCATCTTGTTGTTGGTGTTACCGCCGACCATACGCATTGCCTCAAGCATGCGCAAAACGCCCGTGCCCGTGAGGTTCGCGGTCAATTCAGCCTGGTTCCATGACAGCGCCACAAACGAAATTGCTGCCAAGTTGTAAATCTCATCTGGTTGAGCAACCTCCATTGCTTTAACCAAAGACGGCAAGTCAGCAAGGTCACCGGGGACGATGTTGACATAGGGAAATTCATCGCGCAGCATGTCACCTTTGGGGTTGTTCTGCCCCTTGACCATGCCAAAAATCTCGTACCCCTTGCCGTGCAAGAATTCAGCCATGTGTTGGCCGTCTTGGCCCGTAATACCGGTGATAAACGCTCGGGGCATCAAAAGACTCCTGAATTGAGCAATCGGAGGATCGCTATTGAACTGCCCTATCTTACGCTTCAGGACCTACGATCGGCTTGATGCCTTGCAATCTTGGGAGTTTTTCGTGATCAAAGTCGGAGTCGATGTCGGCCCGCTCCATGGTCCGATCACGGGCGTCGGCCGAGCCGTTGATGGCATGCTTCGACACCTGCGTCAACAAACTTCGGTTGAACTCACCGAATACGTCGTAAGTTTTCGGGCCAAATTGCACAAAAATACTCAACGACTACCATTTCCAGCCGGGTTGTCCATCAAAAGTTGGGGTCAACGAAATTTTCCACCAATCGACCCGTTCCTCAAGGGAATCCAACTTTTGCATGGAATGAACTATGTCGTTCCACCCACAAAACTTGCACGAGTCGTAACGGTATACGACTGCTGGGCACTTCTCAATCCCGCACAATGCTCGTTAATAACCAACGATGCGATGAAAGCATTACGGCGAGCTATTCAAACCGGAGCCGTCGTTCATGCTTCTTCGCACGCGACAGCCACAACGGTGCGCGATCTATTTCCCTCGGCTCGCATTGAGATGATCTATTTGGGCGCCCCCGAACGTCGCCCCCCAAACTCACAAGAAATTCGTCCTGATGCTCTTTCCAACATGGGTGATGCCCCGTTCATCGTGGCGATCGGACCAGAGGAAAAACGTAAGAATTATCCACGTCTCGTTGAGGCTTTTGCTCTCGCTGCATACGAGCACCCCGATCTGCAATTGGTGATTGCTGGTTCTCCAGGTGATGACAGCGATCGGCTTCAACAAATAGTGCACTCGTTGTCCCCAAGTCTGGCGGAACGCGTTCATCGCCTAGGTCAGGTCACCGACGACAACATTGCATGGCTCTACCAACAAGCCACCGTGATGGCCTATCCATCACTTGATGAGGGTTTTGGTTTTCCACTTTTGGAAGCAATGTCCGCAAATCTCCCGATCGTTGGGTCAACGCGTGGGTCAATCCCCGAAGTGTCAGGAACAGCCGCGATTTTGGTTGATCCATTAGACGTGTCAGCGCTTGCTGAGGCTTTGATCAATGTGGCGACCAACTCCGAACTTCGCATCGAACTTCAGTCAGCGGGCGCAACTCAGTTGCAATCTTTTTCATGGGAGAAAACGGCTCAACAGTTAGTCAATCTCTACAACGACCTCGTGAAATAGCGATTGAAACGAAAGACCAGAAGGAATAATGGAAGCATGATTACTGTCCTCGCAGGTGGCGTCGGCGCGGCGCGATTTTTACGCGGTCTCGTTCTTGAAGTTGACCCAACAGAAATTTCTGTTGTGGTCAATACCGGCGACGACACGATCATGCATGGTCTCAACATTTCTCCAGATCTCGACACCGTCACCTACACCGTTGCCAACGCCATAGATCCCGATCGCGGCTGGGGACTTGCCAATGAATCTTGGCGAGTCATGGAGTCATTAGTTCGCTATCAAGATGTGAAGCCGCAGAGTTCTGGCGCGGCGGGAACTTGGTTCAATTTAGGTGATCGTGATCTAGCCACCCATTTGTATCGA
>CALPPJ020000015.1 GCA_943325425.2 Bifidobacterium breve
GGAACAACAATCCACTTGCTCCAGACAACGTGCGGCCTTTGACGACTTCGCCATCGGGCAACGTGACGAGCGATCCACCCGTGACATACAAGCCCGCTTCAACGATGCATTCATCACCGAGACTGATTCCGATGCCGGCATTTGCGCCGAGCAAGCAACGCTCACCAATACTGACAACTTCTTTTCCACCACCGGAAAGTGTTCCCATGATTGAGGCTCCGCCACCGATGTCGCTTCCATCACCAACGACAACGCCGGCCGAAATTCGTCCTTCAACCATTGACGCACCAAGCGTGCCGGCATTGAAGTTACAGAAACCTTCATGCATGACAGTGGTGCCAGATGACAAGTGAGCGCCGAGTCGTACTCGATTGGCGTCGGCAATGCGCACACCAGATGGCACAACGTAGTCGGTCATACGTGGGAACTTGTCGAGGCCGTGAACATTAAGCAAGCGACCACTACGGCGTTCTTCCCAACGAACTTGATCAATGTTTTCGGGCAAAATTGGCCCGATATTGGTCCAGGCGACATTGGTCAGCAGGCCGAATGCACCATCAAGATTGAGAGTGCGCGGCTTGGCCAGACGATGCGAGAGCAAGTGCAATCGCAGGTACACATCAATCGCGTTGGTAGGTGCAGTATCGGTGTCAATCAGAATGGTCGCAACCGAAACCCGCACTCCACGCAATGCGTGGTGTTGATCATCGGTGAAACGATCGGTGGTCGGTGCAGATTCGCCCCAACCAAGTTCGTGAAACCAAGCATCAAGAACGGTTCCGTCATTGCTGGAACCATTATCAACTCGAGTGACTAGTGCGTGACCCCATGCTGCGGGCATAACTACTCCTTATTGAACGTGCGATTAAAACGCTTCTGGGCGAAGCGTGGGGAACAAGATGACTTCTTTAATTGACGAGACACCTGAGAGCAACATGGCAACACGATCCATGCCGATTCCGAGACCACCAGTTGGTGGCAAACCAAATTCAAGAGCGCGTAAGTAATCTTCGTCAACGGTTCCGCGTTCGGCATCGCCGGCATCTTTGGCGGCTTGTTCTTCTTCAAAACGTAAACGCTGTTCGACCGGGTCGTTGAGTTCGCTGTAGCCGTTGGCTAGTTCGCGAGCACCAACGAACAATTCAAATCGTTCAGTAATGAATGGGTCATTGCGATCGGCTCGAGCCAACGGCGAGATTTCAACGGGGTGACCAGTGACAAACGTGGGACGAATGAGTGATGATTCGGCAGTGAATTCAAAGATCTCTTCAATCATCTTGCCCGAACCCCAACGCTTGTCGTAGCGCATGCCCAATTTGTCGGCGAGTGCACGAAGCGTTTCAACGGGCTGTGATGGATGGGTTTCAACACCAGTCTTTTCGGCGATGAGTTCCATCATGCTGGCGCGGCGCCAAGGCTCGGCGAGGTCGACAGTATGGACAACTCCGGCAGGGTCGGCGATACCAACAACCGTTGTGCCAATTGCATCACGTGCTGCTTGCACGATGAGTTCTTCGCAGATAGCCATGACTTCGCTGTAATCGCCGAAAGCCTGGTAGAGCTCCATCATGGTGAACTCGGGGTTGTGACGCGTGCTGATGCCTTCGTTACGGAACACGCGACCAATTTCGTAGACGCGCTCCATACCACCGACGATGAGTCGCTTGAGGTGAAGTTCAAGCGCGATGCGCAAGTACAACTGCATGTCGAGTGAATTGTGATGGGTTAAGAAGGGTCGAGCATGTGCGCCACCGGCTTCAACGTGCAAGACCGGTGTTTCAACTTCGATGAAGTCTTTGGCGGCCAACGAACGACGGAAGCTTGAAATTACGGCATGGCGAACTTCAAACGCACGACGTGCGTCTTCGTTAACGATGAGATCGGTGTAACGCTGACGGAAACGAGTGTCGGTGTCGGTGAGACCCTTCCACTTGTTGGGAAGTGGTCGTACGGCCTTGGACAACAATTCGAGTCGTGAAACCTTGATGGAGAGTTCACCCTTGCGAGTAGTCATGACGTTGCCGTACACGCCGACCCAGTCGCCAAGGTCAAGAGATGCGACATCGGCGAAACCTTCGTCGCCAATAACTGCCTTTGAAACAAACAACTGAATATCAGATGAACGATCGCGAACGGTTCCGAAAATCAGCTTGCCCTGTTCGCGCTTGAGCATGATGCGCCCAGCGATGGCCACTTCATTTTCGGTTTCGGTGCCGGCTTCAAGGTGGCCCCAAGTGGCACGAATCTCAGCCAGGGTGTGGGTGCGGTCAAAGCGGTAGGGGTAAGGGTTGACTCCCTTGGCACGCATGTCGTCGAGTTGGCCAAGGCGACGGCTCTTTTCGGCCTGGAGTCCGCTTCCGGTTAGCTCGGGAATATCAAGTTCTTCATTTTCGTCGGGGGTATTTGACTCTGCACTCACAAGAGAAAGACGGTAGTTGCTGGAGCGGCGTTGCGCTGAGTTCTTTAGAGTTTGCTTGGTGATAAACGAGGTCGGATGGGCTCATCAGTTGACCGCTGTCTCAGCCGAACCACTCTGTCGGCTCTAACCCGAGGGCTAGCCTGAGCACATGGCAGTACGTTTTCTCATTATTGGTGGCGGTCCCGCCGGAAATACCGCAGCGACATACGCGGCGCGCCTAGGTGCTGAAGTCATTATGGTCGAGCGAGAAATTGTTGGAGGTGCGGCCCACTTATTGGATTGCATTCCGTCCAAAACCATGATTGCAACTGGCGGAGCGATGACTCTCGGTCGTAAATCGGCTGGGATGGGTCTTGAAGAGATGCAGCCCGAAGTTGACGTAGAGGCACTGACCGACCGCATTGAAGATATTAAAGATCATCTGTCAAATAGCACGACCGAACTTTTGGTGAGTCAAGGTGTGCGCATCATCAAAGGAAGCGCCAGTTTTGCTTCGCCTCACAGTGCGATTGTGACGACGGCCGATGGCAGCAAAGAAACGATTGAGTTTGATGCGGCCATGATTTCAACGGGTTCACGCCCACGAATCCCCGAGTGGGTGCAACCCGACGGTGAAAGAATTTTGACGACGCGTGATTGCTATCCGCCCAAGATTTTCCCGACCAATGTGTGCATCGTTGGTTCAGGCGTCACAGGCGTTGAGTTCGTGCATATGTTTGAGTCGTTCGGCGCCAAGGTGTCTTTGGTAGTAAGCCGTCAACAAGTTCTGCCAGGCAAAGACCCTGAAGTTGCAGCAGTTCTTGAAGATGATTTCTTGCGACGTGGTGTGCGTTTGTTGAAAGGCGCACGCGCCGAATCAATCGAGCGAGAAGGCGACGAAGTTGTTATTAAATGTGACGACGGACGTCAGGTTCGGGCGAGCCATGCAGTACTCACAATTGGTTCAATCCCTAATAGCGACGGGCTCAATCTTGATTTGGCTGGCGTTCACATGGATGGCGGCGGCTACGTTCCGATTAACCATCACTGCATCACGAATGTTGAGCACATTTATGCGGCTGGTGACGTGAGCGGCAAATTGCCGCTGTCGTCGGTGGCGTCAATGCAGGGTCGTAAAATTGCCGAGCATGTGATGGGACTGCATACTCGTGAGCATCGTCATCTTGATTATGACAAAGCGGCATCGGCAATTTTCACCGAGCCCGAAATCGCCGATGTGGGACTCGCAGAAGCCGAAGCCTTCGCGCATGGTCGAAAGATTCGTGTGACCAAGGTGCCGTTTTCGGCGACGCCCAAAGCATTGATTAACAATGACGCACGTGGCTTCGTGAAAATCATTTCTGACCCGGCAACCGGTGTTGTGCTCGGTGGCTCCATCGTTGGTCGTCATGCGGCCGAACTCATCAGCGTGATCGCTCTTGCTGTCACGGCGAATTTGAAAGTTAGTGACATTGTTGAAAGTCTTTTAGTGCACCCTGCCTTGGCAGAGGCACTTGCTGAAGCAGCAGAATGAGAACATCATGAGTGATTTTGATCCGCCCGTATTTGTTGAAACCCCTCGAGCCGATGCGCTGGCGAGTGTGGGTAAACGTGCACTTGCGCAGTTCTTGGACGGCTTAGTTATCGGAATCCCGTTGTTGGTATTGACCGCCTTTATGGGATACACGCTCACTGATGACTCATTAAGTGACAGCGAATTGACATGGTTGACCGTGTTTTGGGTGAGTATCAATTTGGTGTACAACATCGTCGCCATTGCTGTGTACGGCTGCACGCTTGGCAAACGAATTGTCGGAATCAAAGTTGTGAACCGAGTCGATGGTGGTCGCGTCTCGTGGAACTACTCGGCAGTGCGCGCGTTAATTCCGACCGCAGTGCAACTAGTGCCCGTCATTGGACCAGGGTTGTCACTTGTTGTTTATGTACGCGCGGTTTTCCACCCATTGCGTCAAGGTTTGCACGATGCTGCCGCTGGCACCATCGTCGTTAAAAGATGATGTGATCAGGCAATAACAACGACAACATCGCCAGAACCGACGGTGTCGCCAGCCTTGACTTTGATCTCGGTGACCTTGCCGGTCTTCTCAGCCAAAATCTGGTTTTCCATTTTCATGGCTTCAAGCACACATACGGCTTGACCCGATTCGACTTCTTGACCGACTTCAACGAGCACCTTGACGATGGTTCCTTGCATCGGCACGGTGACCTGTCCAGAACCAGCACCGCCACCCGCACCACTGCCGGCAGCGCGCTTCGGCTTTGCGGCCTTGGGTGCTCCGCTCGAGACAACTGCAGTCTGCTCGGGAACCCACATCGCAACATCAAAACGCTTGCCGTTGATTTCAACAGTGGTGTTGCGGCGTACAAGCGGTTCGGCATCTTCACCCGACGAAGCAGGAGCAGCATTTTCAATTCCGGAAAGATCGAGAACTTCTTCAACCCACTTCGTGGAATGCTTCATAGCCGCAAAGTCGGGGTGCTTCAAGATTGCCAAGTCGGCGGGAATCGTGGTGTGAACACCTTCGACAACCATCTCTTCAAGTGCACGAATGGTGCGGGCAATTGCCGTGGGGCGATCTTTACCCCACACGATGAGCTTGCCGACCAAGTTGTCGTAGTACTGGCTGATCTCGTCGCCACTTTCGTAGCCCGAGTCGAAGCGCACACCAAAACCATCGGAAGGAACAAGCTTGGTGATCTTGCCTGGTGACGGCAAGAACTTTCCGCCTGCGGGGTTTTCGGCGTTGATACGAATTTCAATACCGTGACCATTACGGCGAGCAGTGACTTCTTCTTGCGTCATGGGCAACTTCTCGCCACCCGCAACGCGCAACTGCCATTCAACGAGATCAATGCCCGTGATGACTTCTGAAACTGGGTGTTCAACTTGCAAACGAGTGTTCATTTCCAAGAAGAAGAATTCGCCATCTTGGTAAATGAATTCAACGGTTCCGGCGTTGAAATAACCAACGGCACGAGCAGCAAGAACAGCGGCTTCGCCCATTGCTTCTTCAACACCTTCACCCATGGCAATGGCGGGAGCTTCTTCAACAAGCTTTTGGTGACGACGCTGCGCTGAGCAGTCGCGGGTCGAGACCCAGACGTAGTTGCCGTGCTGGTCGCCGACCAACTGCACTTCAACGTGGCGCGGCCAGGTGAGGTACTTCTCAACATAAATTTCATCGCGACCAAAGAAAGCTTTTGCTTCACGCTGCGCGCTGTCCATCGCCTCTTGTACTGATTCGGCGTTTTGTACAACTTTCATGCCGCGACCGCCACCGCCGAAGGCAGCCTTGATGGCTACGGGGTAACCAAAGTCGGCACCGAACTGCTTGATTTCGTCTGCAGTCGTCACGAATTCGGTGGTGCCCGGAACGATGGGGCAACCGCCGCGCAACGCAGCCTTACGACTTGAAACTTTGTCGCCCATTTCGCGAATTGCATCGCCTGGGGGCCCGATGAATGCCACGCCCATATTGGTGATGGCGTCGGCGAAGTCGGCGTTCTCACTGAAGAAGCCGTAACCGGGGTGCACGCCGTCGGCGCCGCTCTTGCGAATCGCATCAAGAATTGCCTCAGTGTTGAGGTAACTCTCGGCCGCGGTTTGGCCACCAAGCGCGTAGGCCTCATCGGCAAGACGCACGTGAAGTGCGTTGCGATCGAGTTCGGAATACACCGCCACGGTGGCGATTCCCATCTCTCGAGCGGCTCGGATCACACGTACTGCGATCTCTCCGCGGTTGGCAATCAGGATCTTCGTTAGGGGTTTAGTCGACACAAGTGACAATGTTGGTCTGATGGAGACCCCTTTCGCCACCCCAAACGACGAGAACTTGCCCGGAGAGGCAATTTTTGGCGAAAAAATCGGAAATTTTCCGGAATCTTGGCAGGTTCGGTGGTTGGCGACGACCGGAAGTACCAACGATGACCTCTTGGCGGCGGGTCGGCTCGGTGCCGCTGGTCGGGTGGCTTTGGTGACCGACTATCAATCGGCGGGTCGGGGGCGCTTAGACCGAACGTGGGTAGCCCCTGATGGGGCGAACTTGTTGGTGAGCCTGTTGTTGCGCGACGTGCCACGTTTTCCGCACGCCCTCACCCATGCGGTGGCGTTGGCGGCAGCCGCGGCAAGTGAGACGGTCTTGGCGGCGAGTGATGGCAAATTAAAAGTTGACGTGAAATGGCCCAACGATTTATTGGTCGGTGGACGCAAGTTGGCCGGCATCTTGTCGGTCGCCGGACCAATGACGAAAATGACGACCGATGTTGAGTCGTATGTCGTACCTGAATTTGTTGTGGTGGGTCTCGGACTCAATGTTGGTTGGGCGCCTGAAGGTGCGGCCTGTTTGCAAGAGTTTGCAGCTGAATCGATTGAACGAGACTCAGTGTTGAAAGCACTTTTGGTTGCTTTGGATCCACTGCTTGATTTATCCCTCGCGCAACTTCATGAGCGCTATCGAGCCAAATTGTCAACGTTGCGACGGTCGGTGCGCGTTGAATTGCCGTCAGGTGAATTTGTGGAAGGGCGGGCGCTTGACGTTGAAGCCGACGGGCGACTCGTCGTACTTGATTCATGCGGGGTCACCCAGCGACTCGATGTGGGCGACATCATCCACCTCCGCTAATTCCCAGTTGGGCGCGAAAACCAGTTGGGCGCGAAAACATGTCAGATTTGGCATGTTTGACACCCAAGAAATCCTCAGGGCAAGTTGTTGGGCGTAGATCGTGCCAGTTTTTGCACGTTTGCGCGCCCAAGGTTGGGGGATGACGGGAGTGAGGGGATGAAGGCGAATAGTTTCTAAGGCATGTCTTCGCCGCGTCCTACTGCTCGACGACGCCGCAAAATTCTTCCGCAGATCAACACCCTCACTATCGGAGCGGTATTTATCGCACTCACGGCGATCGGTCTGGTCATTGCGACGAAACAACAAGAATCAAACGTGACACGGGCCGATGAACTCGGCGGAATTCTCAACGACAAGGCCGGGCCGTTTGTGAACTACCTCATGGTGGGTAGTGACACCCGCGAAACATCCGACCCCAATAGTCCTGACTATGGCGGTATCGGAAGCGCCAACGAGGCTGGCGGACGTCGTTCAGACACGGTGATGATTTTGCATGTCGACAACGAATTGGGGACAGCGTCAATCATGTCGCTGCCTCGCGACCTGTGGGTTGATGTTCCGGGCCATGGCAAAGATCGTTTGAACTCGGCGTACTCACATGGTGCTGACGTCTTGGTGAACACAATTCAAGGAAGCCTTGGTATTCCGCTCAATCACTACATCGAAGTCGATTTCGCATCGTTTAAGAACATTGTTAACGCTTTGGGTGGCGTCGATATTTGTTTTGAATACCCAACGCGCGACATCAACACTGGGCTGAATGTGCCTGAACCTGGTTGTTACACACTTGATCAATATCAATCGCTGGCGTACGCACGAAGCCGTTATTACGAAGTGTTTCGTGATGGATCATGGGACATTGACGGACGCGCTGACCTCGGCCGAATCGAACGACAGCAGATCTTTTTGCAGGCTGCAATTTCAAAAGCCATTGAACAAACGACCGCTAATCCGATGCGTACGAGCGAACTCATCAATGCTGCCGTTAACTCTTTGACTGTCGACCCCGGTCTCAACTTGATTGACACCGCCGACTATCTCAAGCCACTGGCCTCTGGTGGGGTGCAGCGTTATTCGTTGCCAGTTGTCCCAGAAATGGTTGATGAGAAGGATGTTCTGGTGTTGGGCGCTGAGGCAGGCGCAGTTTTGGCCTATTTCGCGGGCACCGCCGGACCTCCGCCCGTCGGGTGAATCCGTAGACCGCCTTCGGGGCGGCGGCAGATGGCAGAATAGAAACACGGTCGAACCCGACCAGATTGATCCCACGAGGTTTGTTGACATGAAAGCCCTCATTTTGGCTGGTGGTGCCGGCACCCGATTGCGACCCATCACTCACACCAGTGCCAAGCAGTTGGTTCCGGTTGCCAACAAGCCAATTTTGTTTTACGGCATTGAAGCCATGGTCTCGGCCGGCATCACCGAAATCGGCGTCATCGTTGGTGATACTCGTGCCGAAGTGATGGAAGCACTTGGCGACGGCAGTCAATGGGGTGCCAAGATCACTTTTATTCCGCAGGACGAACCGCTTGGTCTTGCGCATTGCGTTTTGATCGCCGCTGATTTCTTGGGCGAGGACGATTTTGTGATGTACCTCGGTGACAACTTGCTCGAACAAGACCTTGCTGCTTTCGTTCATGCATTTGAATCGGCGCGTCTCGGCAGTGAACCGCCAACTGCGCAAATTCTTTTGAAGAAGGTTCCCGATCCGCACCGATTCGGTATTGCCGAGCTTGATGCTGCGGGCAACGTCATTCGCTTGGTTGAAAAACCAGCAGACCCGCCAACCGATCTTGCACTCGTGGGCGTCTATTTGTTTGATCGCACGATTAATGATGCGGTGCGCGCGATTGCTCCGTCACCCCGCGGAGAACTAGAAATTACTGACGCGATTCAGTGGCTTGTTGATCAAGGCAGAATTGTTCGTCAAGAATTGCTCACGGGTTGGTGGATCGACACCGGCAAATTGACACCGCTCCTTGAGGCTAATCGTCTGTTGCTCGAAGTAATTGAACCGCGTGTAGATGGAGATGTTGACGAAGCATCAACGCTTGACGGACGTGTCGTTATTGAAACTGGCGCGGTCGTTCGTAATTCAACTTTGCGCGGACCGTTAGTGATTGGCAAAGACGCTCGAATTATCGACAGTTTCATCGGGCCGTTCACTGCTATTGGTAACGGTTGCGAAGTAGTAAATAGTGAAGTTGAACACTCAGTCATCATGGAACGTAGTCGCATCATTGACATCACGCGCCTTGAAGACAGTTTGATCGGACGCGAAGCGGAAGTGATTCGTTCGCAAAAACGTCCTCGCGCTTTGCGCTTAATGATTGGCGATCACTGCCAGATTGATACGGAGTAAACACATGCCTAAAGTGACAGCTAGCGACAAGATTGATGGTGTTTGGATCGTAGAACCAACGCTTCACGGAGACCAGCGCGGACTATTCATCGAGACATACCGCCGCGAGTGGTTTCCGAACGGCCGTGAAATGATTCAGGGCAACCGCTCAAACAAACAAGCCGGCGCGTTAGTTGGATTGCACTATCACATGCATCAGTCTGATTATTGGTACACGCCGGTCGGCACGATTCGCGTGGTCTTGCATGACCTGCGCGAAGGTGGTCCGACCGATGGCGCCACACAGACACTTGAAATCAGTGGCGAAAACCACGTGGGTGTTTACATTCCACCCGGGGTCGCTCACGGATTCTCGGCACTCACCGATGTCGTGATGACCTATCTTGTTGATGGTTATTACAACCCCGCCGACGAACTTGGAGTCGCCTGGAATGATCCGGTGATTGGCGCCGATTGGGGAGTCGCCGACCCGATCATGAGCGAACGAGATCGAACTAATCCGATGCGTGCCGACCTGCCTGCAGGCCGCCGCCCTTACTGGCCCATGAGGACCTGAGATGAAACTGTTTGTGACTGGAGCCGCTGGATTTATTGGCTCAAACTATGTGCGGTGGCTGTTAGCAAATAGCGACGACACCGTCACTATTTACGACAAGCTCACGTACGCCGGCAACATGGAAAGTATCAACGATCTGATTGATGACAAGCGTTGCAAATTTGTGCAAGGCGATATCTGTGATGCTGATGCAGTTCTGGCGGCGATGAAGGGTCACGACGGTGTCGTTCACTTTGCAGCTGAAAGCCATGTTGATCGCTCCATTGTTGACCCTTATGCGTTTGTGCGAACCAACGCTTACGGAACGAACGTGATGTGCGATGTTGCGCGCCAAGTTGAAGTGCAGCGTTTCTTGCATATTTCAACCGACGAGGTCTACGGCAGTATTGATGAAGGGTCCTTTGCTGAAACAGATATCTTGTGCCCACGTTCACCGTATTCGGCCTCGAAAGCATCAAGTGATTTGATTGCGTTGTCGTATGTGACGACGCACGGATTGCCAGTGGTGGTGACCCGTTGCTCAAACAACTTTGGCCCGTATCAATTCCCTGAAAAGTTGATTCCGTTGTTCACAACTAACTTGCTCGATGGCAAGAAGGTTCCGTTATATGGCGATGGTGGCAACGTGCGCGACTGGATTCATGTCGAAGACCACAACATTGCCGCTCATCTCGTTCTGCAAAAAGGTGAAGTCGGTCAGGTGTATAACATTGGTGCGCACAACGAAATCACGAACCGTGACATCACCTATCGCTTGCTCGAGTTGTGTGGACGTGATGAAAGTTCAATCACGCCAGTTGCCGATCGTCTTGGTCATGATCGTCGTTACTCGGTGTATATCGACAAGGTGTCGGCGCTCGGCTGGAAGCTCAGTCGCACCTTTGAAGACTCGCTTGCCGAAACTGTTGAGTGGTATCGCAACAACCGTGCCTGGTGGGAACCGCTTAAAGCCCGTGCTGGTCTGTGATTAACTCATAGTTATGAAAATTCTCGTTACTGGAGCTAATGGTCAACTCGGTCAAGACTTGATGCGAGTGATTACCGCCGCTGGTGACGAAGCCATCGGAATTGATATTGACACAGTTGACATCACTAGCCGCGAGGCTGTTCATGAAGCCCTGGTGACGATTCATCCAGATGCGGTCATTAACTGCGCGGCCTTCACCGCTGTTGATGCTTGTGAAGACAATGCTGAAACTGCAATGTTGGTCAACGGAACTGCAGTGCGATGGGTGACCGAAGCCAGTGATGCAGTTGGCGCACATCTCGTGCATATCAGTACTGACTATGTTTTCGACGGTACAAAAATCGGGCCGTATGTCGAAACCGACACTCCCAATCCGCAAAGTGTGTATGGCCGAACCAAGTTGGCAGGCGAACACGAGGCACTGGCCAATGGATCGGGTGTTGCAGTCGTTCGTACGTCGTGGGTGTGTGGCTTTTTCGGTAACAACATGGTCAAGACCGTGCACAAGTTGGCTCAAGAACGTGATTCGTTGTCATTTGTGAGCGACCAGATTGGCCATCCCACGTTTACATCTGATCTTGCACCGTTGTTGCATCGTCTTGCAGTTGATCGCCGTGACGGGATTTTCCACGGAACGAATCAAGGTGCGGTGAGTTGGTACGAATTCGTCCAAGAGATTGTGCGTTTGATGGGTAAAGATCCGGGCATGGTGCATCCGATTACCACTGCCGAGTTGCAACCGCCTCGGCCGGCGCCACGTCCGGCTAACAGCGTGCTTGACAATAAGGCATTGCGTGATGCTGGTTGCGCACCAACTCGCGATTTCCGCGAACCATTGGCCGAATTGTTGCGACTTCTCTAGAAGTTGGGCGCGAGTTGGGCGTCAAAAGTGCCAGATTTGGCATGTTTGCGCGCCCAAGAGGTTAAGGCTCGAAGGTGATGGGGTCGCCGGGGGAGACGTTGCCGCGTTCAACCACGGTTGCGTACACACGACAACTTGCGGTCTTGTTTTCAAGATCACGGTCGTGGTGAATTCGATTGAAATCTCGGTCAACAAACAATTCTGCCAACTGTTTACACGGCACTGCATACGACGAAATATCGCACAGCACTTCACCAATTCGCATGCGGGTTCCGGGCCGAACATCATTCCAACTGATTCCGCTCACCGTGATGTTTTCGCCGGCCGAACCCGGAACAACATGATGTCCCTCAGAGCGCAACGTTTCCATCACCTCTGCAGACCACAAGCACAATGCTTGAAACGGACGACCGTGGTGTTTACGCGTCGCCTGTCGGTCGCCCTCAACACCTTTCCAGCCGACGTACGCAGCATCGATTGCTTTCTTAGGCACTCCGCCGTTTGAGGCATTGAGCTGTAACAATCTGCCGGTCTGTGCGGGCGGGAGATGACCGAGTGCTCTGACGGTAGACGTCGCTTCAGAAATGGCGGACCACACAATGGGCAGAGTTGTGGCAATCTCGCCGTCGCTTAGTTTTTCGATGATCAGTCCGTGAAGAAGTTGGCTAATTGAGGCCTGTAGATGTTTGAGCGACCCATCGCGACCTTCGGACATCTCGGTCAAAATCTTTGGAGCGGCC
>CALPPJ020000016.1 GCA_943325425.2 Bifidobacterium breve
CTTCACCGGCAGCATGGACGCGTTCCATAATGCCTGGGTCCCGCTTATCAAAAATGAGTAGCGGATGCAGATTGCCGTCGCCAGCATGGAAAACATTGAGGACCAAAAGGTCGTGTCGCTGTGCAATGCGGTACACCTCTTGAAGTACTTCGTTAAGTTTGCGGCGAGGTACAACGGTGTCATGTAAGTAATAGTTGGGTTTGATACGCGCAATGGCACCGAATGCAGTCTTGCGTCCTTTCCAAAGTAGAGCCCGCTCGGCCTCATCTTGCGCGATTCGAATTGTTCGTGCGCCATGTGCTCGACCAATCTCAGAGATTCGCTCGGTGTCGTCAGTGACGGCGTGTGGTAAACCTGAAACCTCAACTAAGAGAGCAGCAGCCGCATCAGTTGGAAGGCCCGCATGGATATACGCCTCCACAGCCTCAAGACACAATTGGTCCATCATTTCAAGAGCGGCTGGAACCATGCCCGCCGCGATGATTGCACTGACTGTTTCGGCGCCGGCTTGAACCGACGTGAAATCCATCAACATGGTGCTGACGGCCTGATAGTTCTGCATCAGACGCACACAAATTTTAGTGGTGATTCCGAACATGCCTTCGCTACCGATGAAAGCGCCACGTAAATCAAGACCATCGGGTTCGGGGTCTTCGCCGCCGAGCATGACAACTGAGCCATCAGACAGAACAACTTCACAAGCCAAAATATGACTAGATGTCACGCCATCGGCCAAACAGTGGGGGCCTCCTGAGTTGTTGGCCACGTTGCCGCCGATCGTACAACTTTGCTGACTACTGGGGTCGGGTGCAAAGTGCAATCCGAGATGCGTGACTTCGCGAGTGAGATCGAGATTCAGCATGCCCGGTTCAATCCATGCAAGGCGATGAACCGGATCGACCGAAATTAAACGATTCATTTTGGCGGTTGAAATAACGACCGCCCCATCTAATGGTGTCGCTCCCCCAGAGAGTCCTGTTCCTGATCCTCGAGCCACAAATGGTTGTTGAAATTCGGCGCAAATACTGATGACCGATTGAACCTCGGCCGTAGTAAGCGGAAAACAAATAACTCCCGCCCGCCCCTCAATGTTGGATGCGTCTCGCTTGTACAGATCAATATCAGCTGAGGTGGTATGGACTCGCTGAACATCGAGTGCCGCGCGTAGTCGAGAAATAAGTTGAGTGTTCAATGATTGAACTTGGGGCTTGTCTCGCATACGAAGTAACGATTGGATTGACTATGGGCGACGATGACGAGTCAGCCGAGAACGACGAGGTTGAGTCGGTTCATCCACTTGACGTAAAACTATGACGCGACCTGGTTCAACTCGTTGGCCATCAACGAGCACTTCATCGCCGGGCTGAATTGGATCAAGATGAGAATGGCTTGAGAGTGTTTCAACTCGACCGTCACGACGGGCCTTGAGTTCGTTCTCTTTGTCATGCATAGCCTCTTTACCCGCAGACCATGCATCAGTCAATGTCGTAACTCGCGAGCGCGTTGAACTTGCGGCTCGATGGATTACCTTGACTGGTACGAGACCTGTCACAGTTCGTCGAACCTTTTTACCGGCAAAGAGCGCTCCGCTGATTCCAGCAACTGCACCCGAAACAAACCACACCAAACGCTTGATCATCGAATTTTCCTGACTATCTCATGGCCTGAAGATTCTCGTCGGTTTTGACGTTCGAGTTTTCGCTGGTCACGCTTCAGACGTTGCGCAGCCCGCGAAGTTCCCGTTGCCAAAGCGGCAACCTTAATGACTGGAGTTGACAAGGCCATACGGGTCATGCGACCGGTGTTCGCCATTGCCCCACTAATTGCTTCAGCCGAACCAAGGACTCGATCAAATCGATCTAGGTCTTCACGAGCTTCTTCTACTGCGTAACGCGCTTCGTCGGTGGAAGCGCGTAGTTCTGCGAGGAGGGGTCCCGTTTCGCGGCGCAGAGAATCAACTTCGAGGCGAAGCGATCGTAAGGTGTCCAAAACTCGGAGCAGCACCACGATGAGGGCGGCAAAACCGAGAGTCAACAAAACCGCAGCGAGAACAATCGCCAAATCTCCTGCTGTCATGATTCCTCCTGATGCGCTTCTTCGTTTTGCTGAGCGAGACGATGCCCGATTTCTCGTTCACGCCCATGTGGACTTGGTTCGTACCACCGTTTGTCAACGAGTTCGTCGGGCAGATACTGCTGAGGAACCCATCCACGCGGATCATCATGAGGGTAGTCGTATCCAGTCCCATGTCCAAGAACGGCGGCTCCTTGATAATGAGCATCTCGCAAATGTGCTGGTACCTCGCCTACCGCTCCATTCTTGATGTCGGCCCGAGCCCCCCAAATGGCTAGGGCGGCGCGATTGCTTTTCGGTGCAGTCGCCAAATGAATAGCCGCGTGAGCCAAGTTCAGTTCGGCCTCAGGGAGGCCTACATGTTCGAGAGCCTGAGCCGCAGCGACGGCGATCATCAATGCAGTTGGGTCGGCAAGTCCGATATCCTCGCTCGCGAAAATGACCATTCTGCGAACGATGAACCGAGCATCTTCGCCCGCTTCAAGCATGCGCGCCAGATAATACGTGGCGGCCTGAGGATCGCTGCCGCGCAGGCTTTTGATGAAAGCACTGACAACGTCGTAGTGATCGTCGCGGCCGTATCGCAAAGCGCTTGTACCAAGTGCCGCTTCAACATGCTCAACGAGAACTTGCTCGGGGTGGGACAGAGCGACGGCAACTTCAAGCGATGTCAGTACTTGACGTCCGTCTCCCCCAGATCTTTCGGTGAGAAGATCTTTCGCGTCGAGAGTCGCGGTGGTTCCCATTGCGGCGAGACCACGGTCAATTAAGACACGAATGGCATCACGAGATAGCGGTTCTAAACGAAAAAGAGTGCTGCGTGAACGAAGTGGCGCATTAACTTCAAAAAATGGGTTTTCGGTTGTCGCACCAATCAGTGTCAAGGTTCCATCTTCGACCGCGGGCAACAGCGCATCTTGTTGACTCTTTGAAAATCTATGAATCTCATCAAGGAAAAGAATCGTTCCTTGTCCGTGCATTCCGAGACGTTGTCGGGCGCGCTCGATCACTTCGCGAACATCTTTCACACCAGCGGTAACAGCTGACAACTGTTCAAAAGCCCGTTTGGTTGTGCCGGCAACCGCTAATGCCAAGGTGGTTTTTCCAGTTCCAGGAGGACCCCAAAAAATTGCACTACTCAATTTGTCTTGCTCGACTAGACGACGTAGCGGTTTGCCAACTCCGACAAGATGTTCTTGTCCAACGACATCATCGATAGTTCGTGGTCGCAGTCGTGCCGCTAGTGGAGATTGTGAACGAAGCTGTTCTTCTGCGGCAGCGCTGAAAAGATCACTCACGGCAGAATCCGAGAAAAGGCTCGCGCGTATGCGGCCTGGCGAAATTCAACAAGGTGATGCAAAAGGTGATGAGGATCCATCCACTGCCAGCGACTGAACTCATGGTCATCGGGAACCGGTGCGACCGATTCTTCATCTAAGACTCCGAACAAGAACCACTTCTGAATTTGTCCACGGCGCTTATCGCCGTTCTTGATATTTGCGCGAATCTCAGCGGGCCATTCGTACGCAATCCATTCTGGCAATTCCAAAACTAGGGCGACATCTTGAGATGTGAGCCCTGTTTCTTCTTTCAGTTCACGCCACGCGGCATCAACTGGTTCTTCGTCGACATCGATACCACCTTGAGGCAACTGCCATGAACCTGGAACATCTTTGCGTTCAAAAGCCATGAGGTCGCCATTGTCGCGACGGATAACAATGACGACTCCGGCGCGGAAAGATTGCGAACTCATGATCGTTGCAAAGAATCTGGGGTCAGACCTTGGGCGGCAAAACTCTGATGCCGAGCTCGTCAAGTTGCTTATTCTCGGCACGGGTTGGAGCATTCGTCATGGGATCTTGTCCACTCTGAGTCTTGGGGAATGCGATGACTTCGCGAATGTTTTCTTCGCCTGCCAAGATCGCAACGAGTCGATCAAGACCAAAAGCAAACCCACCGTGTGGCGGAGCACCGTAAGTGAAGGGCTTCAGGAAGAAACCAAATTTACGGTTGGCTTCATCTTCGCTGATACCCAGCGCCGTGAAAACTCGTCGTTGCATTTCAGGCTCGTGGATTCGAATTGATCCTGAACCTAGTTCCCATCCGTTGAGCACAAGGTCGTACGCCAATGAACGCACCGACATTGGATCACTTTCAAACTTGTCAAGATCATCGGGGTGGGGCTGACAGAAAGGGTGATGTCCTGGTTTTGGCTGACCAGTCTCTTTGTCAACACCGACAAACAACGGGAATTCGGTGACCCAGACGTAGCGGTACGGTCCTTGGTGCACCGGGGGCCGTCCGAGATCGTTGCGCAATGTTCCGAGAACTTCACAGGTCATTGACCATTCATCGGCCACGATCAAAAGTAAGTCGCCAGCCTTTGCTTGCAGAGAGGAAATCAACTGACTCTGTTCATCGGCTGATAAGAATTTGACGACTGGTGATTCAAGGGTTCCGTCGGTTGCAACTTTGAGCCACACCAAACCTTTGGCGCCCATTTTTTTGGCGCGATCAGTCAACGCATCAAGTTTGTTACGTCCGAACTCTTCAGCTTTCCCTTCGACCCTGATGCCCTTGATGGACTCGGCGCCAGCGAAGGCCTTGAACTCAGTGCTCGAGAAGATGGATGTCAACTCTGTCAACTCCATACCGAAACGCAAGTCTGGTTTGTCGACCCCAAAGCGTTCCATTGCTTCACGCCAAGTAATCTGCTGAATCGGGTCGGGCTTGACGCCAGTCACTGATTCGGCAGCAGCAATAACGGCTGTGCTAATCGCCGCTAGAACATCGTCTTGATTGACGAAACTCATCTCAGCATCAAGTTGCATGAATTCATATTGACGATCGGCGCGAAGGTCTTCGTCACGTAAACAACGAGCTATTTGGTAATAGCGATCGATACCAGCGACCATCAATAGTTGTTTGAAGAGTTGTGGACTTTGCGGTAGCGCATAAAAAGATCCGGGCTCTTTACGTGAGGGAACCAAAAATTCACGAGCACCTTCTGGTGTTGAAGGTACAAGCATGGGGGTTTCAACTTCAACGAAACCTTGTGACTCCATCGCAGTACGAACAGCCGAGTTCACTTTGGCGCGAGTGCGGAGGTTCTTTTGCATACGCTCACGACGAATGTCGATATAGCGGTATTGCAAACGGACATTTTCATCAACATCGTCGGCTCGTGCATCAACTGGGAACGGTGGTGGCTCGGCGGAACGAAGAACCTCAACAACACATTCGCCGATTTCTACTTCACCGGTACTTAAGTTGACGTTGACAGTTCCTTCTGGCCGGGGGCGCACAACGCCAGTGATCTTGACCACGTATTCACTGCGCACATCAACAGCATTGTCAATGACGCATTGGACGATTCCGGAATAATCACGAAGGTCAACGAAAGCTAACTTGTCTCCATGTTCACGACGCTTCGCAACCCAGCCGCAGACGGTCACAGTCTGTCCGATGTCGCTAGTACCGATTTCGCCACACATGTGAGTACGCATTGAAGTTTGTCGTTTGGAAATTGTCATGAGAGTGCTTTCATTATTGAGGTCATTAATTCATTACGCGGGATAGTCGACTGCTGATCTTCAGATCTCAAGGGTCGTAACACAAAAGACTGTGCTTCAACTTCATCTGATCCAATGATGATGGCGATTTTGGCACCACTCTTGTCGGCAGCTTTCATTTGGCTTTTCATACTGCGATTCTCAAATGAGCGATCACTCGAGATTCCGACTGCTCGAAGTTGTTGAGTAATCACAAGTGCTTCAAGGCCGCCCGTAGTGTCAACGACGAAGACATCAACATTTGTCTGAGTTGAAGCAAAGACGCCTTCATCATCACACGCAAGAAGGGTTCGATCGAGACCTAGTGCGAATCCGATTCCGCCAGTTGCCGGACCACCTAGATCTTCAACGAGGCCGTCATAACGTCCACCGCCACCGATGGCATTCTGTGCTGAGTCGAGAGTTCCGCCAACAAATTCAAAAGTTGTATGGCGGTAATAATCAAGTCCGCGGACCAATTTTTCATTCACGGTGAAAGGTATGTCGAGTACCTGCAAACCAGATTGAACAGTTTCAAAATGCAGACGTGCGGAATCGCTATAAAACTGGGAAATCTTGGGGGCTCTAGCGATGATCTCTTGATCTTCGGGACGCTTTGAGTCCAGAACCCGCAGGGCATTCTTAGTCAAGGTCACTTTGCTTGCATCAGAGAGTTTGTCAATGTTCTCGTTGAAGTACGTTTGCAAGGCACTGACGAAACTTTGGCGATCACCAGGTTCGCCCAAACTGTTGAGGTGCAAGTGCACCTGCTGGAGCCCAAGACGCTTGAAAAAGTTCCAACCGAGGGCGATGACTTCAACGTCAAGGTACGGGTCGTTGGCTCCAAGGACTTCAATGCCGACTTGGTCAAATTGTCGGTAACGACCACGCTGGGGACGTTCGTATCGGAAGTTCGGTCCGGAGTACCAAACTTTCCAGGGTGTGGCGGGTCGGTGCTGAACAAACGCACGGCACACGCTGGCGGTCTGTTCTGGTCGGAGGGCCACATGTCGTTCGCCCTTATCGATGAAGTCGTACATCTCTTTCGTCACGATGTCGGTTGCTTCGCCGACCCGATGAAAGACACCGATGTCTTCAAGTAACGGGGGGATGATTTGACCATAACCAGCTGCGGTGACCGTCTCGGCGAATGTCGTCACGAACCGCCGCCAACGGGCAGATTCGGGAGGAAGGATGTCGCGCATCCCTGGGCTGGTTTGAAACTCGGGCACGAGTACTCAGGCTAGCGGTCAATGGGTCATGCCTTCGGGCGATTAGGCCCCACCCACCGCTGTGAACGAGGGAAAATGAGTTACTCGTCGTCGTCATCAAGGGGTCGGCCGGTGCCAGATCGATAGGCATCGTAGACACCGTCAATCTTCTTGATCGTGCGTAGGACCGAATCGAGGTGTCCGGGGTCGGCGAGTTCGAATTCAAAGCGCATTTTTGCGACCCGGTCTCCCCCAGTATGGGTACTGCAAGCCACGATATTGACGTGTTGCTCGGACAGTTCATTGGCCACATCGCGAAGTAATCGTGAGCGATCGAGGGCGACGACTTCAACGCTGGCGCGAAAGACGGTTCCGGTTGAAGACCCATCCCATTCAACATCGACAAGACGTGACGATTGATCGTCGGCAAAAGTTCCAGCGTTCGCACAATCTGAACGGTGGATGCTCACACCTCGCCCACGAGTAATGAATCCTAAAATCTCGTCTCCAGGTACAGGAGTACAACACTTAGATAACCGAACCAACACGTCGTCGAAGCCTTCGACATGAATTCCAACATTGCTATTTCCGCGTCGTCGTAGATCGTCTGGTCTTAAGACCGATGCTGGTAAGCGTTCCTCGGACTCCGAGTCCTCAAAACGGGCCGCAATTCTTTGTGCGAATTGTGAAGCTTCAACATGGCCCTCGCCGATCGCTGCGAGCAAGGTGTCAAGATCGAGGTAATTCAACGATTCCATTTCGGAAGTTAAATGAGAACTCTCCATCACCCGATTGACAGGTAGCCGTACCCGACGAAGTTCTTTCGACAAATCTTCACGACCCGCTTCAATGAGGTCTTCACGTTTCTCACGCGAGAACCACTGTTTGACTTTGTTGCGGGCTTTAGGCGAAGAAATGAATTCAAGCCACTCACGTGATGGGCTCGCGGATTCAACTTTTGAGGTAAAGATTTCGCAAGTATCACCAGATTTTAATTGGTGAGTTAAAGGAACTAGTCGCCCATTGACGCGAGCGCCGATGCAAGCATTGCCGATCGCCGTATGAACAGAGTAAGCAAAGTCAACCGGGCACGAGCCGAGCGGTAAAGCAATCACGCGACCTTTTGGAGTGAACACAAAGATTTCGTCTTGGTCGAGATCAGTCTTCAGACTCTCCATGAATTGGGCTGGATCAGCAATGTCGCTTTGCCAATCAATAATGCGGTTCAACCAATCAATGTCGGGGGTCTCGTTGTCATCTTTGTAAGCCCAGTGGGCGGCAACTCCCCATTCGGCTCGTTGATGCATTTCGCGAGTTCGAATTTGAATTTCGAGCGGCTTTCCACCTGGTCCAATGACTGTGGTGTGCAAACTTTGATACAGGTTGAATTTCGGCATAGCCACGTAGTCCTTGAATCGCCCAACGATGGGCTTCCAAGTGCCGTGAATGCAACCCAAAGCTGCGTAGCAATCCTTCACCGAATCAACAACGACACGAATTGCGACGATGTCAAAGATCTCGTCAAATTCCTTGCCCTTTTGAATCATCTTTTCGTAGATGCTCCACAAGTGTTTTCCGCGACCGGTGACATCAGCATCAATGTTGAGGTCAATCAACTTGGTACGAACATCGGACATTGCTTTGGCCAAATACACATCGCGTTCTGGACTTCGACTACTTACTAAGTGGTCTAGTTCGGCGTATCTCTTTGGGTACATGGAAGCAAAAGCCAAGTCTTCAAGTTGTTGTTTGAGGCCTTGCATTCCGAGGCGATGGGCAAGCGGCGCGTAGATGTCCAGGGTTTCACTGGCTATGCGTTGTTGCTTTTCAACAGGCATAGCTGCGATGGTGCGCATGTTGTGTAGACGATCGGCCAACTTGATAATCAGGACTCGTAAGTCTTTTGCCATGGCGACCAGCATTTTTCGCATGGTCGCTGCTTGTTGCTCTTCTTTGGAGTCAAAGCGAATTCGATCAAGTTTGGTAACGCCATCAACGATCGCGGCTACTTCCGGTCCGAAATCGCGTTCAACATCAGCCACCGTAATGTCGGTGTCCTCGACCGCATCGTGTAATAAGGCCGCGATCACGGTGGTCTCATCAAGTCCGATATCGGCGACGATCTTGGCTACTGCCAAAGGATGGTTGATATACCCCTCACCGCTCTTTCGGGTTTGTTGCGAATGAGCTGCTCGGGCAGTCTCAAATGCTTTAGTCATTAACGCGGTAGAGGCCTTGGGATGACGGCGTCGGAAAGAGAGTAAAACTGGGGCCATTTCGTCGTCGGGTGAACTATGTTGACGCCTCCAAGGGAGAAGACGAGTCACCGTGGCCATGGGCTAAGTATCGCAGGAAGAATCAATGAACGGGTGGTTTTAGTCGTCCCGCGGGCGAACCTGGTTAGTAGGTGAAGAGCGACTCGACGGCGATTCCATCAAGTTTGGCTCGGCCCTCAAGGAACGGAAGTTCAATGAGCACCGCTAAAGCCACGATGTCTCCCCCGAGTGCTGACACGAGACGACACGTAGCGGCGGCGGTACCACCTGTTGCTAGAACGTCGTCAACAACCAAGATACGTTCACCAGGATGAATGGCGTCTCGGTGAATCTCTAACTTGTCCGAGCCATATTCGAGGTCGTACTCCTCACGGACAACGGCCCAAGGGAGTTTCCCGGCTTTACGTACGGGCACAAAGCCCGCACCAAGAGCTACGGCAATCGGCGCGCCCAAGATAAATCCGCGCGCCTCAACACCGATGACACGTTGAATATCGGCATCAACAAAGCGGGCCGCGATTTTGGAAATCGCTTCATTAAATGCTGGCCCATCACCGAGCAATGGAGTGATATCTCGAAATGTGACTCCAGGGTTCGGATAGTCCGGAATGGAGCGAATGAACTCTTGCATCGATTCAATACTCACGATGAACGACGACGCTTCTTGCGCGGTCGTGGCGGATGTGTCAGCAATGCCGTTGACGAGAGGGACGTTTGGGACGTCGACGAGGCTGACTCAGAATCATCGGCCTGGCGTCGAACTGACTTTGCTCCAGTTGCCCCACCTGATATCACCATATGAGCGAGTTCCGCCCCCGTTGCGTGAACACCCTTGAGGTTCTTATAACGGGTCTCACGCTCTTTGAAAATGGAAAGAAGTGGCGTCGCAATGTAAATAGATGAGTACGAGCCAGTGAGCAGACCAACGAGAAGAGCGATCGCGAACTCGCGCAATGCAATTGCCCCAAAGACTCCTGAACCCAAAACTAGAAGGGACAACACGGGAAGGACAGCAGCCAACGAAGTGTTGAGCGAACGCATCAGAACTTGGTTCATGGAAACATTGGTGATGTCAGCCATTGAAGTACGAGATACCCCAAACTTTTCAATATTGTCCTTAACTTTGTCGAATACCACAATCGTGTCGTATAGCGAAAAGCCCAAAATAGTTAAAAAGGCAACCACAGTGGCGGGAGTGACTTCGAAACCAATGATTGAGTACAAACCGACACTGATGAGGACGTCGTGCAACATGGCCAAAATTGCGGCTAAGGCCATACGCCATTCAAATCTCCAGGCGATATAAATACCGACGAGTACCATGAAAGCAATCAGGGCGCGAATGGCCTTTTCAGTAATTGAACGACCCCACGAGGAACTCACCGAACTGACTGACACCTCATTGATATCGACGGCGGCTTGAGTTGCTAGTTCACTTTGGACTTTGGCGCGAACTTCGGCGGTTTGATCGCCGACTTGAATACGAATTGATGTCGTCGTGCCATTGGTCAAAGTTTGTACTTTGGCATTGTCGGTTGGTACCCCGTTGTCTTCAAGAACTGAGCGCGCCGCGTCAACGTCCATGGTGTCGCTGCTGGGAACTTGCCAGGCCACTCCACCTTCAAAGTCAATACCTAGATTGAGACCACGAGTAAAAAGCGAACCCAAGGTCAAAAGAATCAAAATAATTGAGAGAGCGAAACCAATTTTGCGTTTGCCAACAAAATCAAATGATGTTTCGCCATGGTACAAACGACCGAAAATTCCCCGAGGTGAGGTTGCTAATTCGTTGCTCATGCTGCACCTCCAGTTGCATTAACCGTATTGTCGATACCAAAAATTCGGCCACGTTGGAAACGTTTTGTGCGGGCCAATAGCAACATCGTTGGACGGGTAAAAAACCAGGCAATGATGATGTCACACAAAGTTGATAGGCCTAAGAAGAAGGCAAAACCTCGAACAGAACCAACAGTGAGATACCACAATGTGAATGCACCGATGAGTGACACAATGTCAGCAGCCAAAATCGTCTTCCATGCTGATTTGAAACCGCGCTCGGCAGAGTTCTTCAGAGTACGGCCGGACTTGAGCTCATCTTTCAATTTCTCAAAGAACACCACATACGAGTCAACGGTGACACCGACCGAGACAATGATTCCGGCAATACCAGCCAAACTCAGAGCTAGTCCATTGGTTTGAGATAACAAAGAAATGACGTTCCACTGCACAAGACCAGACAAGGTAATTCCGAAAACCACAATGAGTGCGAGTGATCGGTAATAGAGCAACATAAAGAGCAACACCAACAGCACGCCGATTAAACCAGACACAATGGCGGCGTTGAGCGAGTCATCACCCAAAGTTGGCGAAACGATTTGGACAGCTTGTACTTCGAGTCGAACTGGTAAGGCTCCACTCTTCAGAACGCGAGCCAAATCTTTTGCTTCTGATTCCTTAAAGTTGCCCGTGATATCGACGCCACCGCTGAATGACGGCTGATTGACACTCGGGGCAGATTGGACAACACCGTCGAGGACAATGGCCATACGACCCGTGGGACAAGTTGTTGACTTGGCGTAACACTGCGCAGCACCAACGTTCCAGAGATCGGCACCAGTGATACCGCTCTTCAAAGTGACTCTGACTCCCCACCCGCCCGAGATGATGTCAGCCTGGGCGTCGTTATTGAAAACCTCGCCCGTCGCAAAAGACGGCCCGAGCTGATAGATCTCTGAACCATCAGTGTTCTGCACGATGACGGTTGCATTCGGGTCTGCTGGATCACCCATTTCGATTGGAGCTGTCGTTGAGTCGGTGACATCGGTTCCGACAGGGTTTTCAGAACCAAGTGGAACGTCGGTTCCCGACGGAAGCGACGCTGAAGAATCTGTAGTCACCACGGTTGTGGCTGGCACGGTTGTTGAGCCATCAGTTGGAACTGATGTCGCGGCTTGCGGGAAGGTGCGCGACGGTCCACCGGGTGCAGTTGTTGTCACTGCGAGTGATGTCGTTGCCGCTGGCAGTGTCGTTGAACTTGATGTTGAGTCTGACGTTGAAGTAGTCGTTGTAACACCATCAGCGAGGGTCGTTGAAGATCCATCAGCAACAGTTGTACTTGAAGTATCGACTGGTGCATTCGGAGCGGCTAACAGAACTGGGCGAAGCAGAACCGCACCAGTTACCTGAACCAAGCGCAAAGCTTCATCTTGATTGTCAACGCCAGGGAGGTTAACGACGATGGCATCACCTTGACGGATGA
>CALPPJ020000017.1 GCA_943325425.2 Bifidobacterium breve
GAGAGAATCCGCGAACTACTTTCCTAACCTCGTGCTTCTGGTGTCATTTCATTTGGCTATAGCGAATAAAACGACACCAGAATCACAAGGACATGTGGGTGTCAGATGGCGGGTCGAAGGTGTCGCCGCCCGCTGACACCAGCCGCGATGTACAGCAGCAGAGCAACAATCAAGAGATTGCGGTATCCGATCAAAAGCGAACTGTATTCAAGAACGCCTCCAACCATCGCGCCAATGAGGTTGGCTGCAAAAGCATTCGCTGAATCGCTGGTATCGCGGAACCGTTGAGCGAAAATGACATTTGCCAAAAAGATCGGCGCGAATGCAAGCACGCAAGCCGTCAAAAGCCGTAAGGGCAGACCGAGTGACAGCAACGAACTTTGTGGAATCAACCATCCAACAACAATGGCAACTCCGAGAAGTACATACGGAATGAGAAGCTTCTTAATAACAACGCGTCGCGAGATAATGACTGCCAGAAGCACAGACAGCATCACCCCACCAAAAACCAATGCGTTCACTAACCAAGTTGTTCCGAATAGCAAAGCGAACTGCACAACGTTCTTCGTTTCCAAAAGAAGGAATGCGACACCCATAAAGAATAGATCGAGGTGTGAACGCATTCCGCTGAGTGGACCGCCAACAACTCGTACCAACAACAGGGATACGAAGAGAATCAACGCCAAAGCAACTAGGTAAAAGCTTGGAATTGATGGAGTACGAAGATACGGGAATGGCCGGTTGTCTTTTACTGGATCTGGTGTGGCTGACGTACTTGCCCAAACCTCATCGGCGGGGCAGGTGACGCCTTCGGGTGAAACGCCAATGGTGATAACTGCAAGTGCCTCGCCGTCAAGTTTTGAAACGCAAGGAGCATGTCCAAAGGCGGCTTCAAGTGTTGCGGCGTATCGATCAACCAACCATGATTCGCGATACAAGTTGTACATCGAGAAAACCCCGTTTTCAGTGAGGTGTTCACGGTACGAGTTAGCGGCTTCTTGAGTAAAAAGATAACTCTCAAGTCGAATAGAAGAGGCGCCCTGAACCAATGTCAACGAATCGGGGAGGGCAAGAATCATCAAGTCCCATTGCTTATTTGACTGTTCAAGATAGGCCCGACCATCGTTGATATGGACATCAACACGGGGGTCGTCGTACGGTCGATTGGCGTGGTTGTCACGAGCAACTTCAAAGAGACGGCGATCGATTTCCACCGCATCAATATGGGCGGCGCCCTCATGAAGACCAACTGCCACATCGTTACCGCTTCCGGCACCGATGACAAGAAGATCATTGGCAGGAGTTTTATCAGTGCGACGTTCATACACAGTCTGATAGATCGGCAGATCGTATTTCGCAGTTTGGAACCAGTGCGGAACGCCGTTGACGAGAACTCCAGCGCCAACATCATCGGCGCCTAATCCGGCAACATCTAACGTTTCGGCCTTGTAGTAGGGCGTCCAAATGACATTGCTGTCGCGAGATTCAATTCCGAGGGTGACGACCATGATGAGTAGTGGAATCAGCGTCAGCGCGATTTGAGGAAGATGGCGGGGCCGAATGGTAAAGATTAGAATTGCCGCAACAATGACACCCCAGACGACGGGAGTCGCACCGAGAAACGAAAGAACTGTAAAGAATGCAATGCCAATAATGCTTCCGATGAGGTCAAATTGGTAAGCCTCTAGGTTTTTGAGTTTCTTAAAAGTAATGGCGATGCCATTACCGATACACGCAAGAATTGCGGCAACGGTGAGAAAGATAATCGGTAACGCAATTTCGCGCGGAGGCCCCGATGGCTTTAACTCTCCTCCGAAGAAAATGAGGTCCCCTCCGGTCGCACGTACGTTCACAGGAACGTTGTGAACGAACAGGATCAGTAGTCCAAAAACTAATGGGGTGTACGGCAGCAATTCATGATCGCTGCGATGCGACCACAGGAAACCTAGGCCGATTCCAAGAAAACTTCCCAAAAGGACAATGTTGGAAAAATAGGAAAGATATAGAACGTTTCCACCAAGCCACCTAATCAGTGCAAGCTCAGCAAAAAGCATAAGAAAACAAAGCAGAACCAGTCGAACGCGCATGCCAGTCAATGTTGAAGCCATGAAAAAACATTAGTTGGTGATGTTGGTGCCAAAGATCATCGCAACGCGAAAGCCAGTGGCGCCTCTATCACGCGTAAAAACACACTGAGATACGAATATGAAATCTGACTATCAGACAGTGCGAACGATGATGGCGTCACCTTGACCGCCACCACCACACAATGCTGCAGCACCAACGCCACCACCACGGCGACGAAGTTCGTGCAACACAGTCAACGCAACGCGGTTACCGCTCATGCCGATCGGGTGACCGAGGGCGATTGCTCCACCGTTGACGTTTACGATGTCATCACTAATTCCGAGATCGGCCATTGATGCAATTCCAACAGTGGCGAATGCTTCATTGAGTTCGAACAAGTTGATGTCACTGACCTTCATGCCAACCTTGTTGAGTGCCTTCAAGATGGCGCGGCTTGGCTGAGTCAACAGCGATGCATTGTCGGGACCAGCAACCATGCCGTAGCTCACGACCTGGCCAAGTGCTTTGATGCCACGATCTTTCACGAAGCGCTCAGACATCATGACAACGGCTGAACCGCCATCACTCAATTGCGAAGCATTTGCTGCAGTAATCGTGCCATCTTTGTCGAATGCGGGCTTGAGTCCACCGAGGCTTTCCATGGTGGTTTCGGCGCGCACACCTTCGTCGTTCGCGATCACCAACGGGTCACCCTTACGCTGCGGAATCGAGATGCTCACGATTTCGTCAGCCAAACGACCAGCAGCGATAGCGGCGGCGGCACGCTGGTTGCTCTTCATGGCGAGATCGTCTTGCTGCTGACGGCTGATGTTGCCAGCGGTGTAACGCTCGGTGCCAAGACCCATGAGGCATGAGTCGAATGAGCACCACAAACCGTCGGCGATGATGGCATCTTTGAGTTCGGTGTTGCCGTAACGGAAACCGCCACGTGCGCCTGAAGCGATGTAGGGAGCGTTGGTCATTGACTCCATGCCACCAGCGATCACGATGTCGGCATCGCCGGCCTGAATCATTTGGTCGGCGAGGTAGATCGAGTTCAAACCAGACAAGCACACCTTGTTGACATTGATGGCGGGGACGCTCATCGGAATGCCAGCCTTCACTGCGGCTTGACGGCTCGGGACCTGGCCCTGACCTGCCATTAATACCTGGCCCATGATCACATGGTCAACTTCATCCGGTGAAACACCAGCACGCTCGAGGGCGGCTTTGATGGCGATACTGCCAAGATCGGCGGCGCTGAACGAAGCGAGTGCTCCACTCATCTTGCCAATCGGCGTACGGGCTCCAGCGACGATGTATGAACCGGCCATGATGGACTCTCTTTCGTAAGGCGTTCTTGGGTGACGCAATTGTCAGATCTCTATTGTGTCGCCAAAGTGCCCCCAGAACCTACTCCTGAGTAACATCAGCGCATGGAAAAAATCCTTGACGCCATCATGAGCGGTGCCGACAGCGCAACTATCGGAGCCCTCAGCATTCCGGACAATTACCGAGCCGCCCATATTTTGGCGAGTGAAGCCTCCATGTGGGAGGGCGTGCCGTCCGAAAAGAAAGACCCGCGTCAAAGCGTGCACGTGGGCGATGTCGCCACACCCGAATTAGCCCCCGATGAGGTGTATGTCGCGGTGATGGCCAGCAGCATCAACTTCAACACGGTGTGGTCAAGCATTTTTGAACCGGTGTCAACCTTCGGTCCGATGAAGCGCCTCTCACGTGAAAGTGAATGGGCCAAGCGCCACGATCAGCCGTATCAAGTAATCGGCAGTGACGCATCTGGTGTTGTTGTCAAAGTCGGTTCGGCGGTTCGCATGTGGAAGCCCGGCGATCACGTGACCGTGCATTGCAATCACGTTGACGATCAAGACAACACCGCGCACAACGATTCGATGATGGCTGCAAATCAGCGTATCTGGGGATACGAAACCAACTTTGGTGGTCTCGCCGATTTGTCAATCGTTAAAGCCAATCAATTGATGCCGAAGCCGGCCCACCTCACGTGGGAAGAAGCGGCCGTCAATGCATTGTGTAACTCAACGAGTTATCGCATGTTGGTCAGTCGCAACGGTGCTGCCATGAAACAAGGTGATGTTGTATTGATTTGGGGTGCAACTGGCGGAATCGGTGCCTATGCAACTCAATACGTGTTGAACGGCGGAGGCATTCCGGTGTGTGTCGTGAGTAGCGATGAGAAGGCGCAAATCTTGCGCGACATGGGCGTTGAGCACATCATCAATCGCAAGACTGCGAACTACAAGTTCTGGAAAGACGAACATACTCATGATGAAACCGAATGGCGTCGTCTCGGCACCGACATTCGTGATCTTGTCGGCGAAGACCCCGACATCGTTTTTGAACATCCAGGTCGTTCAACTTTTGCGGCATCAATTTATGTTGCTAAGCGCGGTGGCACAGTTGTGACCTGTGCAGCCACGAGTGGCTTCATGATGGAATTTGACAACCGCCACTTCTGGATGCGACTCAAGAATCTCGTCGGTAGCCACTTCGCTAACTACCAAGAGGCATGGCAGGCCAACCGTTTGTTGGCTAAGGGCATGATTCATCCGGTGCTGAGCCAGACCTTTGATCTCAATCACGTCGGTGAAGCGGCTTACCAAGTGCATAACAACATGCACGAGGGCAAGTTGGGCGTGTTGTGTTTGGCGCCAGAAGCCGGTCTCGGTATTACCGATCCTGCGTTCCGCGCCAAAGTTGGCGAAGCCAATATCACCCGATTCCAACGCGCCTGATCTTTCGTGGCATTCTGTTGACATGATTCTCACCGAAATCGACCACATCGCAATTGCCGTTAAAGACCTCGAAGCCGCCATTGATTATTACAAGCGGGCCTTTGGTGCCGAAGTAGATCATCGCGAAATCGTTGAAAGCGATGGCGTTGAAGAAGCTTTATTGAAGGTCGCCGAAAGCTACATACAACTGTTGACTCCAACTCGTCCCGATAGTCCGGTTGCCAAGGCAATTGAAAAGCGCGGCGAAGGTTTGCATCACATTGGTTACCGCGTTGCCGATTGTGGCGTGGCGTTGAATGCAATGTTGGCCGCTGGCGCAACTGCGATCGACAAGGCACCTCGTCCAGGTAGCCGTGGAACCACCGTTGCGTTCATTCACCCCAAGGGCAGTTTCGGAACGTTGATCGAACTCGTTCAGGAGTAATAATCAGTCGGCTTGAAGTAACAAGCCTTTGAGGTATTCCGATTCGGGGAAGTGCAAGTGCACCGGGTGGTCAACTGGTTGACCAAGTCGGCGAATGATTCGTAGATCGCGCTTTGCGTCAAGAGCGGCTCCGGCCACAACTTTCTGGAACAGATCTGTATCCATTGATTGCGAACACGAGAATGTCATCAACTTGCCGCCTGGTGCGAGCAACTTGATACCAACCAAGTTGATGTCCTTATATTTACGTGTCGCGCGCTCAATATGTTTTGCGCTTGCCGAATACTTCGGTGGGTCAAGAATGATCAAGTCGAACTCGGCACGACGGTCGCGCATACGTCGAAGAACTTCAAAAGCGTCACCTTCAATGACTTCGCCTACATCAACGCCATTTAGCTCGGCGTTCTGCTTTGCCAATTCAAGTGCTGGACCAGAAGACTCGACAGTGGTCACTGACGCTGCACCATTTTTGGCAGCAACAACACCAAATGAACCGGTGTAACCAAACACATTCAGCACACGAAGCCCAGGAGCTAGTGAAGCGACCAACTTTCGTGAATCACGTTGGTCGATATAGAAGCCAGTTTTGTGTCCCTCTTCAACATTGACGATGTACTTCTCGTTACCTTCGACGGCGTAAATCTTTGCGGGCAAAACGCCAGCAGCAAGTCCGTTGCGGGGAGTGAGTCCTTCGCGTTCGCGATCGGCACCTTCGCTGCGCTCATATACACAGGTGATTCCTTCAACCTTCATCAATGTTGAAACCACGGCGTCACGCCAACGTTCAATACCGACGCTATTGATTTCCATCACTGCAACTTCGCCGTAGCGATCGACTGTTAAACCCGGAAGTCCATCGGCGTCTCCGAAGATCAAGCGACACGTGTGAGTGAGTTCTGGATCGGCGGTGCGTTGAGCAACAGCCTTGTTGATGGTCTCGGCGATAAAGCCAGCAGTGATTTCAACATTGGGATCAAATGACCACACACGAGCGCGCAAAGCCGAGAACGGACTATATGAAGCAGTAGCGAGTTCTGTTCCGTTGGCCGCAATGATGCGAATCGTGTCGCCAGGCTGCGGATCACCCTCAATCTTGGCGACGGCACCACTGAGAATCCACGGATGTCCGCGTTTCAAACTGCGATCGCGGTCGGCTTTGAGATGCAGTGAGGCTGAAGGTTCGATTGTCATTGCCTAGAGGGTACGACCTTGAGAAGCCTTGATGCGTTCTTGACAATACAGATATTTAGCCAAGCGTGACTTTGCCGATATCACAAGCGTCATTCACTGTCTTCAATTGAAAGGAAAAAGCATGAATATCAACCAAGAAACAATGCAGGCCCGTCGAGATCAGGGATTCACCCTTGTCGAGTTGCTCATCGTCGTCGTGATTTTGGGTATTTTGGCAACCGTGACAATCTTCGGAGTTCGAGGAATTACCGATAAAGGTCAAGCGAGTGCCTGTGAAACCGATAAGAAAGTGCTTGAGACTGCCGTTGAAACTTGGTACGCAGATCAGTCAGCTTTAACTGCAGGTGAACCCACCGAAGCGAAATTGGTAACTGCTCAGTTCCTCCGCTCCCTATCTGGTCTCTATGACGTGGGTGTTGCGGGTGCGGTGAATCCTCAAGTCGGTGGAGCTTGCGCCTAGAAAATCGAAAACTTCCACTACAAAAAGGGCCAGCCTGCAAAGGCTGGCCCTTTTTGTACTAATTGACCAAATTGATTTAGACATGCTGAGCGCGTTGAGTGGCGATCTGGGTGACCACTTCTTTGGGATAAGCACTCTGGCTACAGGCGTCTGCCGGCGTGATATGTCCTGCAATGACTAATCGTGCCAGGTCCATTTCGAGGGTTTGCATTCCCTCATTTTGACCAGTGCTGATGACGTTGCGCATCTGTCGGGTTTTGCCTTCGCGCAATAAGTTGCGCACAGCATCGTTCACCATCAGCGCCTCGTAGGCCGCGACACGGCCACCATGCTCTGAAGCAATGAGTCTTTGGCTGATGATTCCTTGCAGCGAACCCGCAAGTTGAATCTGAATCTGGTCACGGCGCTCGGCCGGGAAGACGTCGACAATGCGGTCGAGCGCTTGCGAAGCATCGTTGGTGTGCAAGGTTGCGAAAACAAGGTGACCGGTTTCGGCAAGCGTGAGCGTGATGGCAATTGATTCGAGGTCACGCATTTCACCCAACAAAATCACATCGGGGTCTTCGCGTAATGCTGACCGCAAACCGTCTTCAAACGAATTGACATCGGTGCCAACTTCACGTTGGTTGACCAGTGACCGTTTATGGGTGTGGACGAATTCAACCGGATCTTCAATGGTCAAGATATGGCAAGCCCGATCACGGTTGATCTGGTCAATCATGGCGGCCAACGTGGTGCTCTTACCTGAGCCGGTCGGACCAACGACTAAGACCAACCCATATGGCGCATTGAGCAGGCGCGTGCATGCGGCTGGTGCTCCGAGTTCGTCGAGAGGACTGATGCGGTGGGGGACCACTCGCAGAGCGAGTGCCGTGCAACCCCGCTGACGAAAGGCGTTGGCACGAAAGCGACCGACACCATTGATGCCGAAAGAAAAGTCAACTTGGTGACTAAGTTCAAACTCCCTGGACTTGGCTTCGTCAAGAAGACTGCCAACCATTCGATCAAGTTCGATGGCGTTGAGTTCGCTCGTGCCTTCAATCGGCACGAGGTCCCCGCTCTGACGCACCATAGGTGGTCGACTCGCGGTGAGGTGTAGGTCAGACGCCGAGGTGGCGACTGTCGCTCTCAAGAGTCTGTCCAGTTCTGGATCAATGGTGAGTTGAGTAAACGAAGTCATCGCTAGTGTCCTTTGATGATGATTTGCACGACTGGCATCGACTTAGCGACACCGGTTTTATGGGTTGCTCTCGTCATGGGTCTGTTAATTGGTTCGTTCTTGACGGTTGTCATTGACCGTGTGCCGCGCGGGGCATCGATCGTTCAACCAGGATCGGCGTGCGGAACGTGTGGTCTTGAACTCGGTCCACTTGATTTGGTGCCCGTGATGTCGTGGATCGTGTTGCGCGGCAAGTGTCGCAAGTGTCGTCAACCAATTGGGGTTGAACCAATTGTTGTTGAAATTGTGACGGCAGCTCTTTTCGTCTTGATGGCTATTCATTTTGAGAGCGGTGTTCTGGTCGCAGCATTCTGTGTATTCGCTGCAGGTCTGACGGGTTTGACAGTTATTGATTTGAAAACCCAGCGTTTGCCCAGAGAAGTGACGTACACAGTGATGGCATTGGGTGCGCCACTTCTGGTGATTGCAGCGTTGATCGAAAATGAACCACGACGTATCTATATGGCGTTGATCGGAGCAGCTATTTCGCTGGCCGTTATGGGAGCGTTGTACATCGCGAGTCGTGGCGGTCTCGGCGACGGTGATGTACGACTGAGCCCGTTGCTCGGAATGTACTTGGGTTGGTTGAATCCGGGACTTGCTTTGGTTGGTCTGTTTTACGGGTTCATTCTTGGTGCAGTCATTGGAGTCGCGATGATGATCATTGGTAAGGCTGGACGTCGTACGCAGTTGCCATTTGGTCCGTTCTTGGCCGCCGGATCGATCGTCGCAATTTTCTATGGACAAAATCTCATTGACATGGTGTTGGGTCACTGAACTCAACGAGTTCATCACGCACCATCCTTCACTCCACCAAGTACTCCGTACATCGCTGAAACAAGTGCAACAGCGACGAAACCCACCATCAAACCAACACCGATGATCATGATTGGTTCAAACATGGTGGTGAAGCGCTTGATGCGTACTTCAAGTTCGGAGTCAAAGTATTCACTCGCGGCGGCGAGTTGTTCGTCAAGAGTTCCGGTTTCTTCGCCAACTTTGAACATCTGTCTGGCAGCACCAGGGAAGAGATTGGTTGCGGCTAGTGGACCAGAAAAACCAGACCCACGGAGCATTTCTTCGCGAGCTATTTCAAGACGTTCTCGATAGACCGAGTTGGCTGTCGCTTCAGTCGTGGTCTCCATCCCATCAGGGAGTGGCACGCCGGCCCGAACCATCGCGCCAAGAATGCGACAGAAGCGTTCAAGAATGGCGTATTCAATGATTCCCTTAATGACAGGAATTTTGAGTATGGCATGGTCTTTAAATCGGCGACCTTTGTCGGTCTTCATCATCCAAATTGCCAGAGCAATGATGCACATGAAAAGCGTGATCGGTATGTAGATGAGATCGGTGAATAGTGATGCAATAGCCAACAGCATGCGGGTCGGCAGTGGTAGATCGGCATTAAGTTCGGCAAAGAGCGGTTTGAATTTTGGAAGTACATATCCGGCCAAGATCACAACTGTGACGATGGCCATGACCATCACCACGCCGGGATACGACAAAGCACTGACAACTTTTGAACGTGTGTCAATTTCGCGATTCAGATACGCCGACAAACTGTCAAGGGTTTCATCAAGTCGCCCAGTGAGTTCTGCGCTATGCAAAATCCCAACGTAGTAATTAGGGAATACTTGAGGGTGCTTGGCAGCAGCCATTGAAAGCGTTCCGCCGTTACGCAACTCTTCAATCATCGCAGTGATGGCTCGTCGCAGTGCAGTGTCTTGAGTTTCGTCACCGATTGTTTCGAGTGCTGCTGTAATTGGAATGCCTGCACGCACAAAAACTGCAAGTTGGCGCGTGAAATGCATTAACTCTTTTTTCTTTACCTTCTCTTTGGTGATTTCAAATTGAAGGAGTCCCCGCTTTTCAGCAAGTTTGGTGGGATAAAGGTCTTGGCTTAAGAGAAGCGCACGAGCATCACCGATGCTGTCGGCTTTCGTGTCTCCTTTAACGATGATTCCTTCGTTGTTAATCGCGCTATAGGCAAACTTGGGCATCAGCGTTCCAATCAGGCCACGTACAAAGTTCGGATGACTTCAGCAACTGTGGTGATATCTGCTTCAACGAGATTGATTGCTTCGGCGATCATCGGGCGCATGCCTTCATCAATTGCTAACTGGCGCACTCGTTCAGTTGTTGCGTGTTCAACAATAAGTTGACGAATAGCCGGAGACAGTTTGAGAAGCTCATATACACCGATGCGATCGCGATAACCAGTCTGTGAGCAATCTTGACAACCAGCACCGTGAAAGAAGAGTGACTTATCATTATTGGGCAGGTGGCGTTGAAAGAGAGCCATCTCTTCGGCATCTGGCTGATACGGCTCTTTGCACGAATCACAAATTCGACGCAGCAATCGTTGTCCGATCACACCCATAACCGATGAGGCAATGAGGAAGGCTTCAATGCCCATATCAAGAAGTCGATGTAATGCGGCGGCCGCATCGGTGCCATGCAGTGATGACAACACGAAGTGACCAGTGAGCGCTGATTGCACTGCAATGCGCGCGGTGTCGGCATCACGAATCTCTCCTACCAAGATGACATCGGGGTCTTGACGTAACAAGGCGCGTAGTCCCGTTGCAAAAGTTAGACCAGCCTGTTCGTTGGTTTGAACTTGGTTGATTCCGGGAAACACGTATTCAACGGGATCTTCAATGGTCGTGACATTTTTGCCAATGTCGTTGATCTCCATGAGTGACGCATACAGAGTGGTGGTCTTGCCGGCTCCAGTTGGGCCGGCACAAATCACCATGCCAAACGGTGAGCGCACCATCTGCGAGTACATCTCGTGAGTGTCGTGTGGCATTCCGAGTTCACTGAGGCCAATAGTTGAACGACGTTTGTCGAGAAGTCGCATCACAAGTTTTTCGCCGAACACGGTCGAGACGGTGGCGACGCGCACGTCAACCTCGCGACCATCAACGGTTGTTGAGAACTGACCGTCTTGGGGCCGGCGGCGTTCAACGATGTTCATACCCGCCATGATCTTGAGGCGACTGACCAAACTGGAGTGCATGTGCAGGGGGAGCTTTTGCACTTCAACCAAGTTGCCGTCAATGCGGTAGCGAATACGCAATATGTCGTTGAGTGGTTCAATGTGAATGTCTGATGCTCGGTCACGTAACCCCTGGCCGACCAGCGAGGTCACCATCTGGACAACGGGACCGTCGTCGTCGTTAGCGACATTGGATTTTTCGGCAACGCGGGCCTTCGTGGAGACATCGGCAACGATTGGTTCTTGGGGAATTGCAGAATCTTTGGGCGCAGACCGATTGAACACGGGTGACTATCGGGCCGGAACGACCCCACCTCAACCAGGGGGAAGACTTCTTGACGATCCCTTGACGAATAGAAAATGCGGTCTTAGGCGGCGAGGCGCGGGGCGACGATGCCAGCAATGGCCGCGAACTGCAAACCTGCGGCAACCACAGTGAAGGCATGAAAGATTTCGTGGAAGCCAAAAACCTTGGGCCACGGGTTAGGTCGTTTCGTCGCTAACGCAATCGCCCCAAGTGTGTAGCAAATTCCTCCGCCAAGGATGAGCCCAAAACCCACATGACCGAGACCTCGCCACAGCGCGGGCAAGGTCACAATCGCTGACCAACTCACAACCATGTAACTGCCACCATGCCAAACGGTTGGCACATTGGGCAACCAATGAATCGCGATACCAATGAGCGATCCACCCCACACACCTACAAGCACGGCCCATCTTGTCCAACCATCAAGACATAACACTGCAACAGGCGTGTATCCGCCAGCAATCGCTAGAAAAATTGCCGAATGGTCGAAACGTTGCATGAGTGCTTTTGCTTTGGGTCTCCATGGCACGCGGTGATAGAGCGCCGAGACTCCAAACATGGTGGCGGTTCCGACCACATATAAGAGGAGTGATAACAGCAAGTCAAAAGGCAAATTGACCACGATCAACAAAACGGTGCCAAGTACCACCATGATCGGAAACGACACCAGATGCGACCATCCCCGCAATAGGGGTCGAAATGCGGGGTCATGGGGATTACTCACTTGACCATTGTGACCGACATCCAAGGAAAAGTCTGTTCATCGCAGGGCTA
>CALPPJ020000018.1 GCA_943325425.2 Bifidobacterium breve
ATGGAAGCCGTATCTCTTGAAAGCATCGTGACCCATTTGCGATCTCGTATCAGCAAAATGACTGGGTCGTGTGAAGAGTTTCATCATCGGGCGTTCCCTCAAGGTGAGGAGGCGGTGATTTCATTGTTTACCCCAATAAGAGATGCCATCGTTTTGGGCTCGACTCAAGAGCGGTCATTGCTGAATGAAACAGCCTGTTTGTCGCATGATGTGGAAATTGTGAAGCGTCGTAGCGGAGGAGGGTTGGTGCTGCTGTCCGCTGACTCAACTTTATGGGTTGACGTGGAAATCCCCAGTGCCCATTCGTTGTGGCTCAATGATGTCGGTGCTTCATCTCTATGGCTTGGTCAGGTTTTTGTCGAAGTTTTGACTGAGCTCGGTCAAGAGAATCTTGAATTGCATCGCGGTGCCCTGATGAAAAGCCCTTGGTCATCGCTTATTTGTTTTGCGGGTAAAGGTCCAGGGGAGGTCTTTGCGGCTGATGGAAGCAAAATTGTGGGAATCAGTCAACGCCGTACCCGTGATTGGGCAAGGTTTCAATGTGCCGTGTCACTGAAGTGGAGACCAGAGTTGCTTCGTGAGTTATTAAATGAACCACGTCCATTGCTGAGTGAGATTTCTCGTTGTGGATCAAATCTCACACTTAATGCTGAATCAACAGCGACCATGGTCCTTGCGGCAATTCAACAGGCCCTGAATTAGGCGGTTGGTGTTGTTGCCGGAGTCGTGTTCTTACAGGCGTCAAGGGGTTTGATGACAGGGAATGGATTGACTGCGGCGCCACCACCTGGGTGATATTCAAAATGTAAGTGGGGAGTTGAACTGCTGCCCGTACTTCCGACATAGCCGATCACTTGGCCAGCTACGACGGTGGCGCCGAGTCCTGCGCCGTCGGCAAATGCCGACAAATGCGCATAGTGAAAATATGTTCCGTCGGCAGCGGTGAGACGAACTGCATTTCCACCGAGCGAACCAGGTCGATCAAGGAAAATCCTCGTAATTGTTCCATTGGCTACTGCGTAAAGAGGTGTCCCCGATTTGGCGATGATGTCAACTCCTTCGTGACGTCGACCTCCTGATCGTGGGGCCTGCCAAGTGTCAGCAAACCAACATGGGCCCAGTACCGGAAACACCGTGGGGACGGTCGCTGAAGCACTAGGAGCAGTGGTTGTCGCCGTCGGGCTTGTCGTCGTAGTTGTTGTGTTAGTTGTTGTGGTAGTTGTCGAGTTTGTCGCCGGTGTCGTTAATCCTGCAACAAAACCGACGTAGATAGCGCTGCGGAGGTCAAGGATGCCTGTGGATTGGAGTCCCTGAGCTTTTTGGAATTCTGTGATTGAGTTTTTCGTGGCCGCACCGAATCGTCCATCGGCACCCCCTTTAACCGTCATTCCGGCAGTGAGCAAAGCATTTTGTAACGCTTTCACGGCGTCGCCGGTGTCTCCCATTTTTGGAAGAACTGGAGCAGGGGACAAGCCAAGTAGTTGAGCAGTGAGTTGATCAACGATGCCGGTCGCCGCAATGCGCATATTTAGTTGAAATGTGGTGACCGCGGCCGTTGTGGCACGACCAAATCGTCCGTCGGCGCCACCTCGAACAGTGATGCCAGAAGCAATGAGAGCTTTCTGGAGAGTTTTCACTGCATCGCTGAAATCGCCGACGACGGGGAACTGGCTCGGTGTAGTCGGCGCGGTAGTCGTACCAGCGGCCGTCGTTGTCGTTGTCGTTGTCGCTGTCGTTGTCGTTGTCGTTGCGCTTCCATCAACAATGCCGAGGGCAATTGCTGTTGTGATATCAACGATGCCAGTTGCCGTTAGCCCACGGTTGGTCTGAAACGTTGTCACTGCAGCAGTTGTGCCCGCACCAAAGATTCCGTCAACTCCGCCGCGCACTGTGATGGAGGCTCGGGTCAATGCCTGTTGCAGAGTGGTGATGAGCGCCCCGCGTTGGCCTCGCTTCGGAAGGGTGGGCGATGGTGCAAGGCCGAGAAGGAATGCGGTTGTGGAGTTGACTTCGCCAGAGGCGATGAGTCCCATTGATGATTGAAAAGTTTTGACCGCGGTCAGAGTTCCCTGACCAAAGACTCCGTCGACTCCGCCGCTCACCGCGATGCCCTGGGCAGTGAGTGCTTGTTGGAGAGCGCGTACTGCTTGGCCCTTGTCGCCAAGTCGCGGCAGGCTTGATGTCTTCTTTGACGAGGCGAAATTCTGGTCAACTGAAGTTTTGGGAGCTGCGTACGCTGCTGATGCACCGCCGACAGTGGGTATAGCCAAAGCCACGAAAATTACTCCGACCGCTACGGCGGTCCGGGTCCAGTTCCGCTGGTTGATACCAGGCTGCGTCGGATGGTGAACGATGAGCACCTTTGGGTATCGGCGCGTCACCGACCCCAACTTGAGAACTTCGTCAAGATTTTTGGGCTGGTTCGGGTTTGGCTCACCAGATCAGGAGGGAGGCGAACGAAATTTTCTTAAAAAGTGGTGAAAAAAGGGGTGAAGTGGTTGACAAAGGGGGTCATTGGGGTGCAAAGTGGAGGACATAGGGGAAATGTGGAGGCAGAAACCACATTTCTTCGCTCATGTATCGAAGGCAGAGGGGCAGATCAGTGGAAGGTTTCGTTGGAAGGTATGAGCGTCAGCTCGACCCCAAGGGTCGAGTCGCGCTGCCAGCGACCTTCCGAAACCGTCTGGAACCCCGCTGTTACTTGGTCCTTGGGCAGGACAAATGCATCAGTGTGGTCACTGTCGCCGAGTCGCTGGCCTGGGCTAATGAAATGACTCAGGCCGTCAAACGTGGCGAAAAGACTCGAGCCGAATTACGAGCGATGGCCGCCAACATGGTTGAAGTCCAAGTTGACGGTCAAGGTCGGATCACCTTGGACGAAAATCTGCGCCAATTCGCTGGTCTCAGCGCTGGCTTGAAAGTCGTTGTCTCAGGTGCTTTTGACTCGGTCGAAATTTGGGAGCCGAATCGCTTCGCCCGGATGTTGGCAGCTGGTGAAGGCGTGATTGCTGGAGATGACGCGTAATGTCCACGGCCTCCGCGACTTTCTCGCACGACCCAGTAATGGTTCGTGAAATCACTGAACTTTTCGCCAACGTCCCAGATGGTGTTGTGCTGGACGCGACACTAGGTGGTGCTGGCCATACCACGGCCCTACTGAATGCTCATCCCGGACTTCGCGTACTTGGACTCGATCGAGATCCAGCAGCACTCGAAGCATCACGCGCTCGTTTGGCGCCATACGGAGATCGTGCAATGTTGCAGCATCGTCGATTTGATGACCTTGATGCGGCGATGTCAGAAGCTGGCATTGATGAGTTGTCGGGCGCACTGTTTGATCTCGGCGTCTCATCACATCAATTTGATAGTGGTGAACGGGGGTTCTCGTATCGTCATGACGCTCCGCTCGATATGCGGATGGACACAACCGAACCTACGACCGCTGCTGACGTTGTGAATCAAGCATCAGAAGGTGAAATTGCCCATCTGTTACGTGAATACTCTGATGAAAAGTTTGCTGGTCGCATCGCCCGAGCGATTGTGTCGGCACGCCCGATTCACACAACTGCTGAACTTGCTGACATCGTTGCCTCGGCAATTCCTGCTCCAGCTCGTCGCCGTGGTGGACATCCAGCAAAGCGCACCTTTCAGGCTTTACGGATATCTCTCAACAAAGAACTAGAGATTCTCCCGAATGCCATTGACTCAGCGGTGCGCCGTACGCGCAGTGGTGGCCGAGTAGCGGTCTTGTCATATCACTCTGGTGAGGATCGCATCATTAAGGCCCGTTTCAAGCAACACGCCACTGGTGGTTGCGAATGCCCAAGTCATCTTCCATGTGGATGCGGAGCGCTGAGCACAGTGCGCTTAGTGCGAGTGGCATCAAAGCCTTCAGCTGAAGAGCAATTAAACAATCCGCGTAGCACTTCAGCTCGCCTTCGCGTGGCCGAGGTAATTTGATGGCTCGCTCAGTCAAGATTGCTCGATCGGCTCCACCAGCCAAGGTTGCTCCACAACGCAAAAAGGTGACGACACGAACCGCTCAGCAGCGTCGCGTTCAGGGCTCTCCAAAGGTTCGGGCAGTCCCGTATGCGGCAGTGAGTACACGAAGTCGCCGTTTAGTGATTGCTGGACTACTGGTTTCTTTCATGGCGATCGCCATGATGATGTTGGTCGTTGTCTTCCAAACTCGTATCGCTGAGACACAACTCAATATTGATGAAATTGAGTCGCAGATCGCCGCTGAACGTGATCGTTACGACGCCTTGCGACTCGAACGTTCAAGCCTTCGTGAGCCTTCGCGTTTGGTATCTGAGGCAACAGCGATGGGAATGGTTCCTGGTAACGGCACCGATTTCATTTCGGTAGATCCATTGACCATTGCCCAAGTGTTGGTTTCAACTGGTGGGGTAGACCCCGAACTCCTCTCAGTGTCACATGATCCGCTGGTGAACTACGGAGCTGTGAAGTCAACGATTGGAGATCGCCCATGACCCCTCGCAAGCCAGCTCCGAGCCGAACGAGGCGCTCATCAACGGCAAAAAACTCGTCGACCTCATCCCGTCGTGCGTCATCAACACGTTCAACTACTTCACGTTCAACTGCTTCACGTTCGTCGAAGTCGCCGGCCTCACGTTCGTCGAAGTCAACGGCATCGCGCCAGCGGACAAAAACTGGTTCAACGTTTTTGTCATCACGTCTGGCGCCACAAGATGTTCATCAAGCCAAGGTGTGGCGCATTGGCGCAGTGCGTCGTCGCTTTCGTTGGTTTGCCGGAATAACGGCCTCATTGTTGGTGGCATTGATTGCCTGGAGCGTCAGCGTCCAAGTTGTTAAAGGCAGCAAACTGCGCGCTTACGGCGTAGATCAGCGCGAGTCAAATATCAAAATTCCTGCCGCCCGAGGAACCATTTTTGATCGCGATGGAAATGAAATGGCGATTACCGTTCCAGCGTTGTCACTTTATGCCGACCCGCGTGCAGTGATTGACCCAACTGCAACTGCCCATGTCCTTGGTCAGATGCTTGGATTTGATGCCACTGCCGAAGCCGAATTGGCGACGAAGTTGGCGAATCAAAAGCAATCATTTGTGTACATCCAGCGTTTTGTCGATCAAGATGTTGCGGACGCAGTTCTCTCCTTAAACCTTTCTGGGGTTGACGGAGTGAGCGAGCCGAAGCGAGTTCAAGTTGCTGGTGGCTTGGCTGCAAACATCATTGGTCGCACCGATCCATTTGGTACGGGAGCGACAGGCCTTGAACTGCAATATGACAAGGTGCTGACCGGTATCGATGGCGAAATGGTCAAGCAAGCATCGCGTGGTCGCAGTCTGCCTGGGACAAGTCACATCATTTCTCAGGCTCGACCTGGAACCGACCTTGTTTTAACCGTTGATCGCTCAATGCAATTCCAAACCGAACAAGCTCTTCTGGCTCGAGTCAACGAATTGTCCGCAAAAGGTGGCAACGCAATCATTCTTGACTCAAAGACTGGAGAAGTTTTGTCAATCGCGAGTGTGCAACGCGGTGACGATGGAGTGGCGGCAATCACGTCGGGTAACTTGGCCGCAGTTGAAGCCTATGAGCCCGGATCGGTGGCAAAAGTTTTCAGCGTTGCGGCCACGATTGATTCTGGAATTGCGACCCCCGAGCGCGTGTACGAAGTTGCAGGTACGCACACTTTTGATAAGGACACAAAATTTGAATACACGATTCAAGACGCGTTCCCACACGATCTTGAGCCAATGACACTGCGAAGCATCTTGGTTCGATCATCAAATATCGGAACAATGATGGCTGCGAGCGAGTTAGGGTCGCCCAGACTCCACGATTATTTGTCAAGTTTTGGATTCGGAAAGTTGTCCGAACTTGAATTCCCTGGTGAAAGTGCTGGAATTCTGAAAGCGCCCCAAGATTGGAAGGGTTCGCAGAACGGCACCATCGCCTATGGTTATGGATTCTCTTCAACTTCGTTGCAATTGGTGTCTGCAGTTAACGCAGTTGCAAACGGTGGGGTATATGTCTCACCTAAATTCGTTCGAGCAACGATTGATGAAAAAGGTTCAAAGTGGGAAACTCCGTCTGGCTCATCGCACCGTGTGATCTCTGAAGAATCAGCTGCGACGATGACAGAAATGTTGACGGGCGTGGTTTGCGAAGGTACGGGAACACGCGCTCAAGTCGGCGGCATTTCGGTTGCTGGAAAAACTGGAACCGGATACAAGATCCAGTCAAACGGAACCTATAAGAGTGATGACGGACTTCGTTCGTATTTCGCAACCTTCGTTGGGTACTTCCCAGCAAAAGATCCAGCGGTAACCATCCTTGTTTCAATCGACGAACCAGACCGCTCAAGTCGCGACCGCTTTGGTGGTACGGCAGCAGCGCCGGTTTTTGCAAGTTTGGCGGAAGTAGCTATTCAAGAACTCTCGATTCAGCCAACACCAGGTGACACTGGCTGTCCAGTTGGCGGCTGATGATGTCTCAGCGTCGGGTAGGAGAGATAATGAGCGCGTGCGAAGCGTCCGCTCCCCGTTTGTTGAACGGTGATGCTGATGTTGTGGTCAGTTCGCTCACTCACGACTCTCGTCAGGTGCGCGTAGGTTCATTGTTCTGCTGTATCAAGGGTGAAAAGTTTGATGGGCATGACTTTGCAGTGGCAGCGGTTGAACGCGGAGCAGTGGCCTTACTCGTCCAGCATGAAATTTCCAATATTCCGGTAACGATTCCTCAAATTACTGTGGATGACCCACGAGCCTGTGTCGGCTTCGCCGCGACAGAGTTGTATGGCAATCCTTCACGTCATCTTTCGTTGGTAGGGATAACCGGTACAAATGGTAAAACGACGACAGCACATTTGCTGGCGTCAATCATGAAAGCTTCGGGTCTGCAAACTGAAGTGATAGGTACATTAAGCGGTACCTTCACCACCCCCGAAGCGCCAGACCTACAACGCAGTTTTTCCGAGATGCTTGCACACGGTACGCGTGCGGTAGCGATGGAAGTTTCATCTCACGCTCTGTCGCTCGGTCGAGTCAACGGGACTCGATTTGCAGCAAGTGTGTTTACCAACTTAGGTCGCGATCATTTGGATTTTCACGGTTCGGAAGAAAATTACTTCCAGTCTAAAGCTCGGCTTTTTACTCACGACTTCACATCCGTTGGTGTCATAAATGCTGATGATTTTTACGGTCAGAGACTTTTGAACGAGTCATCCATACCCATGACGTCATTTTCAAAAGATGATGTTGACGACCTGCAAGTCTCTGCGACAACTCACCAGTATTCCTGGAGGGGTCGTACGATCCGTGTGGGAATCGGCGGCACGGTAAATGTGATGAATTCATTGGCCGCGGCCACTGCAGCGCGTGAAATTGGCATCAGTCTTGATGACATCGTGCTTGGTCTTGAATCGGCTCCAGCGGTACCGGGACGTTTTGAAAAAGTGGAGGCTGGTCAAGATTTTGTTGTGCTTGTTGACTTTGCGCACACTCCCGATGGGCTTGCTGAAGTTTTGCGATCAGTGCGGGCTTCGTCGCCTGATTCCCGCGTCATCTTGGTCTTTGGCTGTGGCGGAGACCGCGACAAGATGAAACGTCCTTTAATGGGCGAAATATCGGTGTCCTTAGCCGATGTTGTCATCGTGACATCGGACAATCCCCGATCTGAAGACCCAGAGGCGATTATGTCTTCAATCATCGCCGGCATTCCTGATCACATGCGTCATCGATTGTTGTCCACTGATGTTGATCGTCGACGAGCTATTCAGCGAGCGATCAACATTGCGCGTTCGGGAGATGTTGTTTTGATCGCAGGTAAAGGCCATGAAGTGACTCAAACCATCGGTGCCGAGAGTTATCCGTTTGATGATCGCATGGTCGCATTAGAAATGTTGAGGAGTGTCGCATGATTGCCGTCATGATTGCTGGAGCGACAGCCATGTTCTTCTCATTGTTGGGAAGCCGATTTCTGATTTCGTTCTTCCGTGATCGAGGCAAAGGTCAACCAATTTTGGGCAAAGAAGACCACGGCCCAGAGCATCATCAAAAGAAGTCAGGAACGCCCACGATGGGTGGGTTGGCGATCGTGTCCGCTGCAATGATTGGTTGGGTTGTCGCTCACTTGCGCGACGGGTTGGCATTTTCAAACCAAGCCCTCATTATTTGGGTTGGAATTCTGGTGATGGCTGGCATGGGTCTCTTGGACGATGTCATCAAAGTCAATAAGGGTCATAATCGCGGAATCTTCTGGAAGAAGAAGGGATACATCACATTTGCCATGGCGTGTGGCATCACGTGGTGGCTCGCCGCGGCGACGGACATTTCTGAAACTCTTTCATTCACTCGTTTTGATTTACCAGGTTGGCAAATTCCATGGTGGCTGTGGGTGGTGTGGACTGCGTGCATGATGTGGGCAACGACAAATGCTGTGAATGTCACCGATGGACTTGATGGCTTGGCAGGAGGATCGGCACTTTTCGGATTCTTGGCTTTCACAATCATCGGTTACTGGTCCTTTCGAAATCCCGAGTTGTACGGAGTGCTTGCTGGCGGGACCGTGAACCCTCTTGACTTGGCGGTACTTTCAGCGGCGTTCGCTGGAGCTTGCGGCGGGTTTCTGTGGTGGAACGCAGCCCCCGCCAAAATCTTTATGGGAGACGTTGGTGCGCTCGGAATTGGGGCTGCGCTTGGACTGCTAGCAGTAGCGACGAACACCCACTTCTTACTGCCGCTGATTTGTGGAGTCAATGTCATGGAGGCTGGCTCGGTCGCCATTCAAATGGTGATCTTCAAAGCCTCTGGTCGTACGCGCCGTTTCTTCCGAATGACGCCGATCCATCATCATTTTGAGTTGATTGGCTGGCCCGAGACGACAGTCATCATTCGCTTTTGGATTATCGGTGGAATTTGTGTGGCCGGATCACTGGCGCTCTTTATTGGTGATTTCACCAGAATGAGTGACGCGCTCCGCTGATGTCTCAACCAGTTCTTGTATACGGCCTTGGGGTTGCGGGAATCGCAACAATCAATTTTCTGTTGCGCCGAAATATAGATGTCATCGCGGCCGATGATCGGATTAACGAGGTGCGACAGGCGGACTTGCGCAAACTCGGAATTGATGTCGTCATTGCTCCGGTTGGTCACGAGTTACGTGACCTGGTGGATTGTTCACAGTATGTTGCTCCAGCACCTGGAATTCCCGAATCACACCCCGTCATCACAGCAGCGTTATCGCAACAGAAGAGTCTGAAGACCGAACTCGATATTGCCTATGAATGGGAAGCCGAGCGAGTTGCTGGGGCGCGTCCGATGGTTGCAGTAACTGGAACCGACGGAAAAACGACAACCGTGTTGATGGCTGAAGCGATTTTGCAAGCTGCTGGACGCAAGACCATTGCTTGTGGCAATACTGAAATCCCATTAGTTGAGGCGCTTGACATGGATGTTGATTCGTTTGTCGTTGAGGCCACCTCATTTCGCTTGGCATTTATCGAGAGTTTTCGCGCCGAGGCGTCGGCATGGTTGAACTTTGACTCAGATCATCTTGACTGGCACGAATCAATGAGTTCTTACGAGGCTGCTAAAGCTCGCATTTGGCGCAATGTGCGACCAACCGATACCGCAATCGGTGTCTCCGGAGAACTCGCTGTAATTAAACACCTACAGAAAGCTCAGTGCCGCCGCCGCGTCGTTGGTGGCTCCGGTGATTACCGCACGCATGGCGCAATGCTGGTCGGACCCCAGAGCGAAATCATGTCAACTTCTGACCTGCGTCGAGCCTTGCCGCATGATGTCTCTAACGCGCTGGTGGCGAGTGCTTTGTGTATCGAATCAGGTTTAGCGACAACTGCTCAAGCCGCGACGGCATTGAGCAACTTTGTCGCGCCTCATCACCGCATTGAATTCATCGCTGAAAGCAGGGGTATCCGTTGGTTCGACGACTCTAAGGCGACAACCCCGCACGCTGTAGTGACAGCGTTGCGTGGATTTGAATCAGTTGTCCTAATTGCTGGTGGTCGCAATAAGGACTTGGATCTTGCTCAAATAGCAATTGAGTCTGGGCGCATCAAGTCGGTCGTCGCAATCGGCGAATCAGCAGAAATGATTTCGCAGGTATTCGCTGGCAAAAAGACAGTTGCTATTGCTTCCTCTATGCAGGAGGCAGTTGAGCAGGCCGCACGTGTTTCCGTTGCTGGAGATGTGGTTCTGCTTTCGCCTGGTTGCACCAGTTTTGATTGGTACGGAGGATACGCCGAACGTGGCGATCACTTTGCCGGTCTTGTTCGCCAGTTTATTTCTGAAGATTGTTCATAAGGAGTTATCGCATGACTGTTGCAATTCAACGACAGAATCGTCGACCAAAGGAAATTTCCGACCGGCGACGAGTGGCATACGAACGTGCCCTTCTTGCCCGTGCTGGTCAGGGAAGAATTCGCTCACGTTTTCGCGAAGATGTCGGCCGCGATCCGAAGCCGTTGGGGTTTTACATGATCGTTGCAGTTTCTTTAACGCTGGTTCTCTTTGGTTTGGTCATGGTGCTATCGGCTTCGTCAATTACTTCTTTCCACAAGGGCGGATCACCTTGGAAGATGTTCATAGAACAAGCTTCAATGGCGGCTCTCGGCGGCGCTGGCATGTTTGCGGCCTACGTGTTTCGGTTGGATTATCTGCGACACTTGGCCAGATTTCTTCCCTGGATCGGCGTTGGTCTGATGTTGATGGCCTTCATTCCAAAATTCGGTGTCAGTGTGAACGGTGCCCGAGCATGGATTGAAATTGCAGGGCGTAGGTTTCAACCTTCAGAATTCACCAAATTGTTCATCATCATTTTCGGCGCTGATTTGTTGGCACGTCGTGAAAAGGAAATGGGCAACTTGAAACGAACGATGCTTCCTTTCTTGTTTGTCGTGGGTATTGCCGCGGCTGTTTCAGCAGTTCAAAGTGATATTGGTTCGTGCATCGTCATAATGAGCATTGCCGCTGCGGTCCTTTTCTTGGCTGGAGCACCTCTTCGACCAATGGCAGGAATTGGTCTAGTAGCCGGATTTTTTGGGTTTCTGTTCATTCGTTCAAGCCCAGAGAAAATGGCTCGATTCACGTCGTTCTTGCACCTTGAAGAACTCCGAGAGAGCGATAGTTACCAGGTGTATCAAGCAATGATTAGTTTGTCGAACGGTGGAGTGACCGGAACTGGTATCGGTGCGGGTAGCGGCAAATGGGGCTACGTACCGTTAGCTCATAGCGACTTTATCTTTTCCATTTTGGCAGAAGAGATGGGGCTTTTAGGCGTCTTTGGATTACTGACTTTGTTCGCGTTCTTGATCTATTTCGGTTTGCAGGTCGCCTTATCGTGTCGTCACCGGTTTGGCATGCTTTTGGCTGGCGGAATCTCAGCATGGTTCCTGATTCAGATCGTGATCAACATCGGCGGCGTCATCGGAATGATCCCCGTGACAGGTTTGACTTTGCCATTCATTTCTTATGGCGGTTCATCGCTTATTGTCTCAATGGTGGCTTGCGGATTATTGATGAACGTAGCTCGCCGTCCGCGATGACGACGTTTGCAGTCATCGCAGGCGGGGGAACTTCTGGACATGTACTGCCAGCAATTGCGATTGCTGAGGCCTTGACCGATAGCGGGGTAGACCTTGCTCAGGTTTATTACACGGGTGCCAAACGAGGAGTTGAAACTGAACTCGTTCCGCCCACCGGAATCCGCCATAGTTTTTTTGATGTTGTCGGGCTACA
>CALPPJ020000019.1 GCA_943325425.2 Bifidobacterium breve
ACACCGGATTCATCACGGTGTACCCCTGCGGAACACTGCCACTGGCATCACACCTCAACTACACCACCAACCAAACCATCGCCGCCTCAGTCACCGCTCAAGTCTCAACCGACGGCGAAATATGCGTCCACTCAAGCCAACCCACCAACATCATCATCGACATCAACGGATGGGGCAACCAACCCCAACCCCAATACCAATGCAACAACATCGCCACACTCCCCGAACAAAACAACACCGCCGTCTGCTAACAACCACCAAGTAGCTAATTAGCGAAGGTCGTGCAGTGCGCCGCGTGGGTGCACTGCGTCGGCGGGAAGTTCTGCTTCCCAGTTCTTGGGACAACGATGTGGGGCAACTTCGCTGAGCGGCGCCAAAACAAAACGTCGTTCGGCATATCGCGGATGCGGAACCTGTAAACCGCCGCCGTCTATCGACACGTCATCAAAGAAAAGCAAATCTAAATCAAGTGTGCGCGGACCCCAATGGATTTCTCGCACACGACCAGCATCGGCTTCAATTCGGTGCAACCACCGCATGAGCGCATACGGATCAAGTTCGGTTTCAATCACCGCAACCATATTCAGATATGCACCCTGAATGTCAGGTCCGCCAACGGGATCGGTTTCAAAAACCTGCGACTGGCTCACAACGCTTGTTCCAAGGCGCTCAAGAGCAAACTTCAATAATTCAGCGCGATCACCCAAGTTGCTCCCCAAAGCAACGATTGCTTCATGCATGGTTCGTGTTGTTGTTTGTTGACGAACCCGATGAATTCGCACGGCCGATGATTGCACGTCTTCGGGTACTGGCGGTCGAAGTTTGGTCAGAGTCAGGTCAACTGCCAAAACATGCGGAAATGACAACACAACATCGGCCATACGCTGAGCCAAGCGTTCAAGTAATTGATCAGATGTGGCGCGAGCGACTGCCGCGAGTTGCATACATACTTCGCCATAGTGGACCGTCTGAGTGAGATCGTCACTTTGCCCAGCTTCTCGTAAATCAACATGAATATCGGCATCAATTTGCAGCGGTTGGGCCGACTCACGCTCGTGATCAAGAACGCCAATCACGCTGACGACCCGAAGCCCATTGATAAGAATGTGATCAGTCACGGCTGCCACGGTACCGTTATGGCATGTCGAGTAACACCACAATTGACACTGGAACCTTTAGCCCTGAGCGAGTTGTCGCCGACTTACGCGAATTGGCGTCCCGCACCGGAGGCCTAGAAGGCTCCCGCCGCCTCTGCTGGACCCCCGAATGGGTCAATGCTCGCAATCTGCTCCGAGAAGAACTCTCGGGCCTTCCCGTTGAGATTGAGGTCGACGAAGCGGGCAATCTTTGGGCTTATCTACGTGGCGATTCACCCGACACGCTCATCGTGGGCAGCCATCTTGACAGCGTGCCCAAAGGCGGATGGCTTGACGGAGCACTCGGCGTTATGGCGGGCCTTGAATTACTTCGATCACTCGCCGCAGAGGGCACTCCTCCGGTCACCGTCGCCCTCGTTGATTGGGCCGATGAAGAAGGCGCTCGTTTTAGCCGTTCACTCTTTGGTTCAGCGGCAGTCATGGGCACAGTTGATGTTGACATCATGCGCGGACTCTCCGATAAAGAGGGCAACAAGTTGATTGATGTCCTACCGCAACATGGCGTTGATATCGACAATATGGACGGCGCCCAAACCCGCGTTGCTGATGCCAAGGCTTACGTCGAAGTCCACATTGAACAGGGACCGATTCTTGAATCAATGAATTTGGGCATTTGCACAGTCACCGGAACCAAAGGTATTGAACGTGAGCGACTCATTTTCAAGGGTCAAGCTGCTCACGCCGGAACGATGCCGATGCCAATGCGTCGCGACAGCTTTCGAGCAGCTGCGCGATTCGCGTTAGCAGTAGCTGATATCGGAGAAGGGCACGATGGCGTCACAACAGTTGGCGCAGTGGCCTGCAAGCCAGGCGTCGTGACTGCAGTGGCCGGCGAAACCACTATCACTCTTGATATGCGCCACATTGATGCCGCCGAATTAGCAGCAATGTATTCCGAAAGTATTGCCGCTGCTCATGCTGCTGCCGAGGCCGAAGGTTGCACAGTTGAATTTGAGCACATCTTCCGCATTCCCCCAATGCCATTTCATCCCGAGCTCCTTGACGCAGCGCGTGTGAGTGTTCGCGAAGTAGAAGGTCACGATGTTGAATTGCCAAGTGGCGCGCTACATGATGCGAGCGAAATGGCCCGCAGGATTCCGACCGTCATGATTTTCTCATCGTCAATCGCTGGACTCAGCCACACCAAAGAAGAAGACACGTCGGACGAGCATTTGTTCATGGCAGTTGATGCTTTCAATCGCACCTGTCGTCGAGCCATTCAATTGGTGGTTGACGGAAAGTTATAGATTAAAGCTTCAATGATTGGCGTTGACGTCAGTTTTCTTCTTTGGCTACTGGATACAACGTCTTCACCAAAAAGAAGGCAATAACTCCGCCGACAAACTGCGCAATCAAAAACCCCGGAATTGATGATGGTTTAATTCCGGCAAAGGTGTCCGACATCGACCGCGCAATGTCAACGGCCGGATTCGCAAAACTGGTGGACGATGTAAACCAATACGCTCCCCCAATCCAAACGCCTACGGCATAAGGAACTGCCGAGGCACGACCGCTACGCACGATGCAAAAAATCACCAAAACAAGTCCAATCGTGGCAATCACCTCAGAGAACCACAAAGCCCCCGACGACCGATCTTTCGTTGACCAATTCACCGCATCAAGTTCAAACATGATGTTCGCAATCATTGCGCCCACACATCCACCGATGATCTGCACGATCGAGTACAACACCAATTCGCGATTTGTCAGCCCACCAAACAACCGCGTAACCAGGGAAACGACTGGGTTGAAGTGCGCTCCCGAAATTGGTCCAAGGGCCAAGATCAAAGCGATCAGTCCACCGGTTGTCGCCGCAGCATTTTCAAGTAATTGCAAACCGACATCGTTGGGCGAAAGGCGTTGCGCCATGATGCCCGAGCCAACAACGACTGCCACTAAAAAGGCCGTGCCAATACCTTCGGCCAATAAACGAACGCTTAGCGAAGGTAGAGAAGCTTTAGTCACCCCACCAGTCTGCCAAGTGATAACGCCCCAATAACGCAGTTGCGGCAAACCTTCAAGAGCAGAGCCAGTCGACGAGTACTGTTACTCCTGTGTTCAAACGCAAACAAAGTGCGCCATCATCTATTGACGAAATGATTTCGTTGGTCTTTGGCGAAGTAACTCCCGAGCAGAACCACGTTCTTCATCACCTGGCATATCAAGCCATCAAATCTGGCAAAGACCCACTGCGTTCGCTCATTTTGCACACCGACCAACAGATTCTCCCTAGTCGTATCGTGGCTCGATTTGGCCCACATGATATTGCCTGGCACGAAATCAATGGATTGCAGATCGCGGTCGACACAGCAGAGGGTTCAGTTTCACCGCAGGTGGCCTCGGGATACGAACCACACGTCTCACGGGTGTTACACCAACTTCTTCAACCGGGTGACACATTTATTGATGTTGGCGCCAACATCGGTGTTCATGTTGCAGATGCAGCACGCATCGTTGGACCCCATGGACACGTCATCGCCGTCGAACCAAATACTGAGAATTGCCGATTGTTACTACTTACTGCCGAGAAGAACAATCTGCACAACATCACGTTGATCCCGAGCGCACTCTCTGACTCTGGTGAGTGGGCCTGGTTCAGTACCCATATCGGCTCAAATGGTGGATTGATGGCTAGCGAAAACGCGACGATCGCCAATGGCTTTGGCTTCATCGTCCCGATTCGTCGCCTTGATGACATCGCCCCGAGCACAACAAAACTGATCAAAATTGATGTTGAAGGTGCAGAAATATCGGTCTTACGATCAGGTCTGAAAACTCTTCACCGAGACCGACCTTCGATCATTATGGAATTTAGCTGCGAAATGGTTCAACGTGTCTCTGGAGTTGATCCTCGCGAAGCTCTGTTGTGGGTTGAAAAACTCGGCTACGAGATTTCCGTCATTCAGAAATCCGATGGCGAGGTCTGCCCAACGACCGCCGCGCAATTAATCAATAACTGGGGCGCGCTCACGCGCATCGAAGACTTATTGCTTTCCCCTCGCTGAAACAGTTCAGGCGGGAGCGATCGTCGTTGTCAGGTTTGGATCAACCGGCAGCGGTGGCACCGTAGTCGTTGTCGTTGTAGTTGTCGTCGGAATAACCGGAGGTTCACCTTCTGCCTCAATGTCATTTCCGTACACCCACACCGGCGTTTTCTTCGGCAACAAACCCGAAGCCCAAATCATGTCCATCGCCGCAGTACTGACCCGCACACATCCATGCGACGCTGGATAATTCGGAATACTCATCGAACCATGAATCGCGATGCCGCCCCTGAAATACTTTGGTCGATAGATCCGACCCAAGTCTCCATCCCACCAGCCGTCAGGCTTTTCGCGATCAATCTTGTAACGGCCCGAGGGGGTTAATGAGCGCCCGGTCTCCCACGTCACTAAATCTTTTTGATTCGTCTCTAAGAAATACTGTCCACTGCCCGTTGAAATATTGATCGCCCACAACAGTTTCCCCGAGTTCATAATGAACAGCACTTGCTTGTCTTTATCAACTTCAACCAAAGTTCCAGGTTCGTTTGACAGACCAACGGCTCGAGTCGTAGCAAGTGTTAAGGCATCGGCGGTTATTTGATCAACTCGCGCCGTGGCCTCGAGCCCCATGTACTTCTGAAACGCCATCACTGCTTGCTTAGTGGTTCCTCCGAAGTCGCCATCAACTAACTGTAACCAGAATCCAAGTTCGAGCAAGCGCTCCTGAATTCGTGCAGTTTCAGGTCCATCGTTGCGACCAACAGCCACCAGCGGAGCCAGCAAAGGAGTCACTTCAGGCAGTGTCGTCGTCGGCGCGACACTGGTCGTCGAAGTGGTCGTCGGCGGAATAGTGGTACTCGTCGAAGTCGTCGACGCAGGAATAGTCGTCGTCACTGGGTCGGTAGTGCTGGCCGAGATACTGGTCGCTCCCTGGGCCGAACCTGATGAGCACGCTGCCGTCAACAGCAGCAGGGCCAACGACCCGGCAACAACGCTGATATGACGCAATCTAGACATCCAATCAAAGTACCCATTACGCAGGACAAAGTGTTGGCAGTCCCTACATCGCTTCGCAAGAAGGCACTTTCAGTACAAAAAGGGGCGAATCACGTTCTCGTCTGAGAGAATAAAGCCGTGAGCGAGAACAAAGTTTCTGACATCTTCGACCCCACCGCTTGGCGGATCGTGCCGGGTTTCAATTTCACCGATATCACCTATCACCGCTCGGTCGAACATGGCACCGTACGCGTGGCCTTCAATCGGCCCGAGATCCGCAATGCGTTTCGGCCCCACACAGTCGATGAACTTTTCACAGCTCTTGAACATGCGCGCCAAAGCACCGATGTCGGGTGCGTCCTTCTGACTGGCAATGGTCCATCGGCCAAAGATGGTGGTTGGGCATTTTGTAGTGGTGGCGATCAACGTATTCGCGGTCGCGATGGATACCGCTACGCCGAAGGTGAAACCGCTGAGACGATTAACCCGGGAAAGAGCGGACGCCTACATATTCTCGAAGTGCAACGTCTGATTCGCTTTATGCCCAAGATCGTCATCTGCGTGGTTCCCGGCTGGGCTGCTGGCGGCGGACACAGTTTGCATGTTGTCAGCGACCTCACCATTGCCAGCCAAGAGCATGCTCGCTTCAAACAAACCGACGCCGATGTCGCAAGTTTCGACGGCGGCTTTGGTTCGGCCTACTTGGCACGACAAGTGGGGCAAAAATTCGCTCGTGAAATCTTCTTCCTCGGTCGCGAATACAGCGCCGAAGATGCCCAGCGCATGGGCATGGTGAATGCCGTTGTCCCTCATGCCGAACTTGAAGCAACTGCATTGCAGTGGGCTAAAGAAATCAACGGCAAAAGTCCTACGGCTCAGCGCATGCTGAAGTTTTCTTTCAACCTCATTGACGATGGGTTGGTCGGTCAACAGGTATTTGCCGGAGAGGCAACCCGGTTGGCGTATATGACCGATGAAGCTCAAGAAGGACGGATGTCTTTCCTTGAAAAGCGCGATCCCGACTGGGCGCCGTACCCCTGGTATTACTGATTTCTGACGCCGCAAAAATGTCTCGCGAGCTCATTTACGTTGATTCACTAGACGATCAACGCCTTGATCGATTTCGTTTGCGTGAACGCGAGTTGCGTCCGCGCAATATTCCTGCTCGTGTTTTCAAAACGATGCAGACAGGCGAGGCAGAAAAGATCACACTTGGCATGTTCATTGCTGAAGGCGATTTAGTTGTTGAACGCGCCTTATCGGCTGGTTGCCGACTCGTTGAAGTATTGACTGACGCGCTCTCGCCGAGCACGATCGTTCACAACCTCGATCCGTCAATTCCTGTTTACGCCGCCCATGCCGATGTTCGAAAAACACTCACGGGTATGGGCGTCGCGCTGGACATCATGGGACTCTTTGAACGACCAGCCCCACTCAAACTTGATGAGCTGCTGACATCAGCGCGTCACTTGCTCGTTGTTGAAGATGTCGATAATCCCACCAATATCGGGGCCATTGTGCGTAGTGCTGCAGCACTCGGAATCGATGGTGTCATCCTTGATCGCAACAGCGCAGATCCACTCGCCAGGCGCGCCCTACGAGTGTCCATGGGGACCGCATTTTCGATGCGCTACAGCCGAGTGGCCGATGCTTCATCAACACTCATTGCTTTCCGCGATGCCGGCTACATCGTGTGTGGACTCACCCCTCGCGAGGACGCCCGCAATATTCGCGATGTTGGCTTATCAATTCCCGTCGATGCGAAAGTTGCCATCGTTCTCGGATCCGAGCGAGCCGGTCTGTCCGCAGAGGCCTTGTTGGCAGTGAGCCATATGGTGAAAATCCCAATGGCGTCGGGCATCGATTCCCTCAATGTGGCAGCCGCCGCGGCGGTGGCCTGCCATGCCCTCATCCCTCAGCCCTAATTCTTTCAACACTTGAATCGTTGCCGAGTCGCAATTGACTTGTTCGGCAGGCAAACTTGTGGACGTGTCTGCAACCGGCGTCCTTTTACTTTCTTGCCCAGACCAACGTGGCGTCGTAGCTGCGGTTGCTGAATTCATCGCAGCACATGGCGGCAATATCGTGCACGCCGAGCAACATACCGACGACGTTGAGCGTGTCTTTTTTCAGCGAGTCGAATTCGAACTAGATGGCTTTTCACTTGGGCGCCACGAAATTCTCTCAGCGTTCTCTCAGGTCTCCGAAAAATTCTCGATGAACGCACAATTGCGTTTCACCGACCACCTACCACGGGTCGCAATACTCGCCAGCAAGCAGTCGCATTGCCTTTTTGACTTACTCAGTCGCTGGCGATCAGGCGAACTTCCCGCAGACATTGTGACGGTCATTGACAATCATCCCGATCATGCCGACCTCGTGCAACATATGGGCGTCCCCTACGTGCATTTACCTGTTACCCCAGAGACCAAATCACGTCAAGAAATTGCGGTGCTTGAGACGCTCAATAACAACCAAGTTGACCTGGTCATCTTGGCGCGATACATGCAAATACTTTCGCCACTTCTGGTTGATGCATATCAGTCGCGAATCATCAATATCCATCACTCATTCCTCCCGGCTTTTATTGGCGCCAACCCCTATCGACAAGCCCACGATCGTGGTGTCAAAATCATCGGCGCGACTGCGCACTATGTCACCGAAGAACTAGATGAAGGCCCCATCCTTGATCAAGAAGTTGCTCGGGTTTCGCACCGCGATTCAGTTGCCGACCTCACGCGCAAGGGCCGCGATCTTGAAACGATTGTGCTGGCACGTGCCGTTCGCGCTCATCTTGAACATCGCGTCTTGGTATACGGCCGCAAGACTGTTGTCTTCAGTTAATACTCAATTTTTAGCTGGGCTTTGACGAAGTAATTGGCAATCCGGTGTCATTACGTAGATGCTCAGCAGCCGGAACAAAGTACGCCAGCAACTCTTGACGAATGGACTCATCGGTTGTTGTCACCTCAATAGCCGCTGCCATATGCACCAGCCAACGATCACGTTCAAGCGGTCCTACATGAAACGGCATGTGGCGCAGACGTAGTTTTGGATGACCGCGCTCTTCCATGTACGTCTGTGGACCGCCCCAGTACTGTCCCAAGAAAAGAGTGAATCGTCGCTTGGCGCCCTCTAGGTCGCTGTGATCGGGATACAAGGGCCACAATACTTCATCGGCCACGACTCCCACATAAAAATGTTCAACGAGGGTTTCAAAAAAGGGCATTCCACCCACTCGTTCGTACATTGAGATTTCTCTCACATTTTCATCACTCACGAGAACTGCGGATCCTGCCAATCGGGAAACACTTCTGGCAATCCATCGCTGACCTTGACCGGAAAGTTTGCTGGTCGCTTTTCCAGAAAACTCATGACGCCTTCGCGGGCATCGTCGCTCGCACCACGTGAATTAATGGCACGTGAATCAACGCGGTGCGCCTGCATCGGGTGATCGGCACCAAGCATGCGCCACAACATTTGCCGCGACAAGGCCACCGAAACCGGCGCAGTGTTCTCCGCAATCTCACGAGCGATGGCCCGAGCGGCCGGCAAGAGATCTTCTGGCGCATGAACACTGCGAACGAGACGTCCTTCCTTGGCTTCATCGGCACTGATCATGCGACCCGTGAAACACCATTCGGTGGCTTGCGAAATTCCGACAATTCGGGGTAAGAACCAACTGCTGGCGGCTTCGGGAACTATGCCCCGTTTTGCAAACACAAAACCAAATTTTGAGGTTGTACTCGCAAGTCGAATATCCATCGGCAATGTCATCGTCACGCCTACGCCAACTGCCGCTCCATTGATCGCACCAATGACCGGCTTTTTACTTTCAAAAATTCGTAGAGATACCAAGCCACCACCATCACGCATCACGCCAGTCTTGGCCTTCACATCGCTTCCACCCTTGGCGAAGGTCTCTCCACCACCCGATAAATCGGCACCAGCACAAAAAGCCCGACCCGAACCGGTCACGATGACTGCACGAACGTTGTCGTCAGCATCACTCTCGTCAAACGCCGCGATGATTTCTTTGAGCATCCGATTCGTGAATGAATTCAACTTGTCGGGGCGATTCAAAGTAATCGTCGCGATCTGCTCGGATACTTCGTAGATGATTTCTTCGTAGGCCATATACAGACCCTAATAGAAGGTCAGACGTCTAAGAAACGTGAAGCAGCGATACCCGAACCAACGGCTCCGGCAATTGCACCAATACCCAGCAAAATGATCATCACGAAACGCATGTAGCCATCAGTCACCACGAGAGCCGCGAGTTCAGTGTCATTGAAATCGGCGACTGCACCCGACCATGCCGAGTTGAGTCCCCACAAACCTAAACATGACAGAACTCCACCAATAAGACCCTGCAAGAGTCCTTCAAGCATGAACGGAATTCGAATAAACCAATTGGTAGCTCCAACTAGTTTCATCACTTCAATTTCACGACGACGGGCGAACATAGCCGTTCGGATGGTGTTCCAGATGAGTCCAACTGCCACGACGAGGAGAACAATGGACATCGCGGTCGTCGCAATTCGAATAAATTGCGAGACTCGTGCCACGACATCAAACACATCTTGTGCGTAAGCCACTTCTCGTACTCCGGCCAGACCTCGGAACTGTTCGCCAAGTTCACGAATTAAGTTTGAGTCTTGCGAAATAGGAACAACCTTAAATTGCGAAGGAATATTCTCGGGTGTGAGTAGTCGCAAGGTTCCGGGATCACCAGCAAATAACTTCTGGGCCTCGGCATAACTTTCGGCCTGATCTAGATAGCGGAGTTTTGTGACATCAATAATTGAAGGCTGCGACTTAAGCGCGTCTTCAATAACTTGAATCTGATTCGGGTCAGCGTCCGAGCGCACATACACAATGAGTTCGACGTCGCCCTTCCATCGGGTCAGCAGATTGTCAAAAGCTCGCTGAATCAAAAAAGTTGAACCCACCAATAGCAAAGACACCGCTGAGGTAATCACGGCAGCCATCGTCAAAGTGACATTGCGTTTAAAGCTCGCCCACGTTTCGCGGAACGCGTAACTGATTCGTGCAATCATCAGTCGTACACTCCTCGTTCTTGGTCGCGCACTATGACGCCTCGGTCAAGTTGCACAACACGGCGGCGCATCATATTCACGATTCGCTGGTCGTGAGTCGCCATCACGACTGTTGTCCCAGTGTTATTGATGCGATCTAGCAAACGCATAATTCCCTCGCCCGTTGCAGGGTCAAGGTTTCCGGTTGGTTCGTCCGCCAACAAAATCAACGGACGATTCACGAAAGCTCTGGCGATCGAAACACGCTGCTGTTCTCCACCGGAAAGCTGATGAGGAAAGCGATCTTCTTTATCGGAAAGACCAACCAGATCAAGTACCGCGGGCACTTGTTGCCGAATCACATGCTTGGGTCGACCAATCACTTCAAGAGCAAACGCCACGTTTTCGAAAACTGTTTTGTTGAGCAACAGTTTGTAATCCTGAAAGATATTTCCGATATTTCGTCGTAGATAAGGAACTTTTGAGTCGGGCATGGCATTGATGTCTTTACCTGCCACCCACACTTCACCGCGTTCGGGCTGCTCTTGACGATTCATGAGCCGCAACAAAGTTGACTTGCCGGATCCAGACGGGCCGACCATGAAGACGAACTCGCCCTTAGCGATCTCGAAAGAAGCGTCCCGCACCGCCGGTATCTCGGTGCCATAAGTTTTTGTCACGTTTTCGAGGCGAATCATGTTGCTCCTCGGTCAAGAGACCGACCAGTTGGCCGACCACATGAAGTCAAGCCGTCAGGATATCAGTGGTACTTCGTCAGGAATCGTCGCCAGCGCGACGCCATTGCAAATAACCGACCATAAATTCTTCGATATCGCCGTCTAGCACCGATTCAACGCTGCTTGATTCAATATTTGTACGCAAATCTTTCACCATTTGATACGGCTGCAAAACATAACTTCGGATTTGACTACCCCAGCCGACAGTGGCTTGTTTCCCGGCGATGCGATCAAGTTCGGCCTGGTGTTCTTCTTCAATCTTTGCCGCAACCATCGCCTTCAAGCGATTCATCGCTTTTTCGCGGTTTTGCAATTGGCTGCGTTCTTCTTGAGACGATGAAACAAGGCCGGTCGGTTCGTGAATCAAACGAACTGCCGATGACGTTTTGTTCACGTGCTGACCACCGGCTCCAGAGGCACGGAATACTTCCATCCGCACATCAGTTTCGTCAATCTCAATGTCGGGGTTTTCCATTGCCGGCCATACCTGCACATTGGAAAAACTGGTTTGTCGGCGA
>CALPPJ020000020.1 GCA_943325425.2 Bifidobacterium breve
ACCGCCAAAAGACTGACGGTTCACTCAAGCATCAAATGATGTTGAGTGAATCCAAAAACTTGGCGGCGACAGACTCATCACCAGTGACTTTGCAGTGCTCGCTCCAATGTGAACGCTGAGTTCCCCAGTTCACAAATGAATGTCCGTTACTGCTGACTTCGGCCACAGTGCCACTTGCCTTGCCTTCGGTGACAACAATGTCATTGCCCGAAGGCGAAATGGTCCAGGTGCCACCACCGGCCCCGGTGAGTGTTAAAGCAATGGGGGCCGAAAGGGCTTGACCGAGGTTGGCTTGCATCTGGGGCATCCCGGTGATCATCCAACGAATGGCCGGTCCGAGACGGGTTGCATCTGCGTCGGGAAGGCGACGTTCGACAGGTCCTTCGGGGGCGAGTAGGTCGATACGAAGGTGGCAGTAGTGGTCGAACGCGTAGGCATCGGCGAGTTGGTTCATGGGGTAGGAACCAAGATCAGCCAGAGGGATCACGGTTGACGCCATGGGCTCTTCTTGTATCGAAGCCAACACCGCAACTGCCTGGTCACAGAAAGCCAAATACTCATCCAGAATCTGTTGGTTTGACCAATCCTTGCGTGGCTCAACAAGTAAGTCCATCATGCGTTCGGCAGGAAGATTGATGGGCTCGGCAGGTGCAGGTGACGGATCAACAGTTTCTTTGTAGTTCGAGCTCATGTGCGCAACAAGATCGCGAACCGACCAGCCAGCGCATCCACTTGGTCGCAACCATTCCTCATCGGTGAGAGTCGTAATCACCGACTTCACTTCATCGACAGCGATTCGTAGGGCTTCAATTCCTTCGCGTGACATGGCTTTATCTCCTAGGTCTTAAGTCCTTAAAGAGTACGAAAATTCTCTTTGTTGAGGCGAAGCGGAACTAAAAATAGTTATTCATGGCAGAGTAATGGGATGGATTTAACTGCTGCTCCGCCTCTTGAAGCACCACAAAACGTTGTCGGACATCATTCAACTTTGTTGGTCGATGAATCAAGAAATAGCCGAATGCTTGGTGTTGAAATTTGGTACCCAGCGGCTTCTGTGACAGTGCAAAGCACGTATGAATTGTTTCCTGGCATTTCTTTTTTTGCGGCTTCGGCTCAAGAGAATGCTCCGGTTTTGGAAGGCACCCATCCGCTCATTATTTGGTCGCACGGACGTACAGGAATGCGACACAATTACAGCTTGCTCTGCGAAGCCTTGGCGGCCCGCGGGTACATCGTGATTTCTTCCGATCATCCAGGCGATACTTTGTTTGATTGGGCACTCGGAACACAGGTCGATGACATCACGAATGATCGCCAGCGTTTAGGTGATGTGCGTTTTCTCATTGATTGCGCACTTGGTGTAGGTCCTGAAATTGCACCGTGGCTTTCTCGGGGTGTCGATCAGTCACGTATCGCAGTAGGTGGACATTCATATGGCGGTCTTACTGCACTAGCAACAGTTTCGTCGCTTCATGAGTTCACGCCGGATGTTCGTGTTCGAGCAGCAGTTATGGCCCAGGGTTATACCCGAATTCTTCCTGATGAAGTTTTTGCGACTACGGCTTCACCGGTATTGATGGTGGTTGCGAATCAAGACGTCACGACACCACCATTGACTGATGCTGAAAAAGCTTGGGGCTTATTGTCTGCCCGTACTGGTCGTGTTGGCGCATTATCTCGTCGTGTTGATGTTGACCAAGCTGGTCATCAAGCGTCGAGCGACTTCGGTTTGTATGCCGAACTCGCACCACAGGTTGAAAACATCCCTGACATGTTGCGCGCCTACGTGAAAATGGTTGTTGATGAATCTCCGCCTGAGTGGATTCACAAATGGCGAACCACCGTCTTGCGCCACGTCGTCCTCATTGACGATTTCCTCAACTCCCTCTAGCCCTGTGCTTCTGGTGCAGAATCGTTGCGCATTTCGCAACAATTCTGCACCAGAAACACAAGGGGAGTTAGACCTTGTAGGTGCGGGCAGCAGTGTTATAGAACAAGTCGGCGCGTTCAGAGGCTGAGAAACTGCTCGTCATCTTTTTGTACGCATTCCACAAGACTTCGTACGACAGCGACAAACGGTCGACCGGAAAGTTTGATTCGAGCATGCATCGCGAAGGACCAAAACACTCAATCGCATACAAGTAGTAACGCGATTGTTGCGCAATGAATTCATCTGATGTCGGTGGGCGAGTGGCTGTATTCCCACCGAACCCATTGTCGGGCATCGCGAGTCCACCAATCTTGGCTACAACGTTGGGGCACTTCGCAATATCGGCAATGTCCTTCTTCCATTGCTCAAAGATCTCATCGCGTTGAGTTGCGTATGGTCCGACACCCACTGGTGTTCCGAAGTGATCGAGAACCATGGTGGTTCCTGGAGTCGCGCGCGCAAGTTCTAAGAACTCGCGATTCTGATGGTGATAGTGCCAGGAGTCGTAGGTGAAACCTCGCTCGCCGAGTCGGGCAACTCCGCTCCGAAAATCTGCATCAAGATACAAATCCTTCATTGCATGACCCGGGATCATCATCGCTTCAGGATGAGTGGCGAGTGCGAGAGCATCACGAATTCCGCGGAACAGTCCTCGACTTGCTTCAACATGCATGTCAAGTAACTCATCACGATCATCCCGACGCAGATCAATGTGACTCACAATTCCAGCAATCAGGGGATTGGGATCGCTTAATGCTTCATCAGCGATGTACTTAGTTTCGCCGAGTGAACGCAAGTGTTCGGGCGCTTCACGGTTGTACGCCGAACCACATTCCATAAATATGGTCGTGACAACATTGTGTCCCGCGTCAGCATCGCGATGTAAGTCGTTGCGGGTGTAGGGCAATCCTTGACCTTGTGGCCACATATGGTGATGCGGATCGAGAATGGGCAGATCTGGTTCAACGATGTCTTCAACAACTTGGTCGAGCCACTCTTGAGTACCGGGATTGAGTTCAGTCACGCCAAAATCATGCCACGAATCGGGCTGCGTATTTTGAGTCAGCGAACCGAGATGCGGGTAATGGTGGTCATGCTGCACCAATAGATGTCGCCCCGTGGGCCAATGGCTGGAAAAACTGCCGACTGAATGGGACTTGTCGTCGAGACACGAGCGACCTCGGTGCCAGTCGTGATATCGAGAACAACAACTTGTTCGCAACCAAGTTCGGGGCGGTAATCGGCAGTAATGATTTGCCCGGTCTCGGGAATGAGCAACATGTGGCAGGCATGGTTTTGTTCGTGGCTCCAACGTAACGTCACTGAATCTTCGTCAAAGTCAAACCCGCTGATGACTCCGTTACCACTGTCAAAGCCCACAACGATTTGCCGTTTCATATCAACCACTGGCGGATTGGCGACAATGCCGTTTGGTAAGCCGCATATCTCCGTCAGTGTGACATGCCCAGTTTGTTTGTTCACGCGCACGAGATGAAGTGGTGCTGTTGAAATACCCACACCGCGAAATGAACCAGTAAAGAGCTGCGTGCCTTCGCCGTTATCTAAGAACCAAGCATCGTCGTCTGTAATGACGGTGTCCCAACCAAATGTTTGGCCCTCAAGGGTTCGGTAGCAAGCATTGAATGTTTCATCAACCGACAACGACTCACCATTCCAGATGACTCGAATCAGTGAATGATCGCCGACGACATAAATATTGTTTCCGTCTGCAGAGAGTCGAGCAATTGATGGTTCGTTGAGTTCAAGTCGCGTGACGATACGCAAATCTTCGGGATCAAGAATCAACAACTCGGTGTTGTCCATCGGAGTGCCATTTGGTTGACCAGGAAGTGGGCCAGAAAAATCCTTTGTCGCAATATGGCCCGACGGCAAGATCACAAAACTGTTGTATGGGCGAAGGCGTGGAAGTTCCGTTGAAGCAATGACGGACAAATCAGTTGACAGTCGATGAGCATGATTGCCAAAGACGACGTAGAGAGAACCGTTCGCATGGGCAGCCATGCCACCAGGCCACATCGGGCCGCCCGCAAGTTGTTCAGATTGAATGATTGTTTCAAGCGTGAGCGGGTCAATTTTTTCGACCCACGCCACTGAATCCAGTCCGGGCATCACCCTTTGGAGAAAGAGTTCATCATTTGGCCCAACTATTGGCATAGTCATTGCCAATGCATCCCGCGAGACGACTTCCAGCTGTTTTGAGTTTGTTATGCGCGGAATCGACACATTTGTCGCAATTTGGCGACGTTTTGGTCCACCATCTTCGCCTGGCCACGAACTTTTCCAATAATCACTCATTCACAAACTCTAAACGCTCGCGTATTGAACCGAGAAAAGAATGACCAAGGACACTGTCGGCAGACAATCAGAGCGTTTAGTTTGTAGATGTGACTGATGAGACGATTTTGCGTGAACTCGAACCGGAGGCGGAACGTCTTCTCAATCGACATTTAGATTCGGCCGAAGAGTGGTATCCGCACGAGCAAGTCCCGTGGGATCGCGCCGCACGACTAGCGAGCGATGGTTTTACGTTCGGCGAGGAACCGCTACCTCAGGGCGTGCGTTCGGCGTTGCTCGTGAACTTGCTTACTGAAGACAACCTGCCGTGGTACACCCGAACGATCTCGCGCATGTTTGGTGGCGACTCGGCGTGGGGTGCGTGGGCGCAACGTTGGACTGCTGAAGAAGGTCGTCATGCCATCGTGATGCGCGACTACATCACAGTCAGCGGACTTGTTGATCCCAAGACACTTGAAGATGGTCGCATGGCTCAAGTGAGCAGTGCGATTGTGCCCGAACCTGATTCGCCAGTTGACGGCATGTGTTACGTGGCAATGCAAGAACTCGCCACGCGTATTTCACATCGCAACACTGGAACGATGTTGAACGACCCAGTTGGTTACAACGTGATGATGAAGTTGTCGACTGATGAAAATCGTCACCACCTCTTTTATCGCGATTTGGTCAGCAAGCTCATTGAGTTGAACCCGTCGGCGGCTATTGAAGCTTTGAAGCGCCAGGTCACGTCGTTTTCGATGCCGGGTATCGGAATTCCCGGATTTGTTGAACACGCCAAGGCCATCGCCCATGTCGGCATTTATGACTTCGCGATTCACCACGAAAAAATCATCATGCCGTTGGTGTTCCGTCAGTGGGCTATTGACAAGGTTGAAGGTCTTTCCTCAGCCGCCGAAGAAGCTCGTGATTCAATGTTCAAATACATTGAGCGCGTTGGCAAAGTGGCTCGTCGTCAGGTTGAGCGCCGCGAGGCCTCAATGGCAGCGGCCGCGGCAATTCTGTAGACCACCAAATTTCGCTAGTCTTCGGCAAACTTTGGTTGTAGTTTTCCCTTCAGGGGGAAACCATGACTTCAACTTATGCTGCTGGCCGTCGCATCGTCGACATTGATGCCCACATTCTTGAGCCCAAAGGCTGGTTGCGTTCATATGCATCGGCGGCGGTACAAGATCAGATTCCCGAATTGGGCGAAAGTGATTCAAACTTCAATCAATTGTTAGATGATTCGTATCGCGACTACGACCAACGAAAAAACGATGAGATTCTTCAAAGCAAACTTGCGAGTGAGTTTATGTCAATGCCACGTAAGGGCTGGATGTCGCTCGGCGGTTGGGACGTTGATGAACGTCGACAAGCATTAGATCTATTGGGTTTTGATTGCCAACTGATTTTTCCGACTGGATCATTTGAGCAAATCATGCGAACGCCAACCTCGGTGCGCATTGAAGCAGTGCGGGCGATGAACCGCGGCATGCTCGATTTTTGCCAAGACTCTCGATTGCTCGCGTCTGCCTACGTTCCATTTGAGTTTGGTCCGGAGATTGCGCTTGAGTTGATCGCTGAAGCAGTGGCAAACAAAGTCACAGCTGTGTTGATTGATTCAATACCTGCTTCACATCAACACTCGTTTACTCATCCAGATTTTGATGTTGTGTGGGCGGCGCTTCAGGAAGCAAATATCGCAGTTTTTCTGCACGTCGGTGCTGACCAAAATTACAGACCTGTGCCGAAGGTGTTTTTCGATAACGGTCGCGACATGAGGCATTTTCGTTCTGACGCACCAGGCGATCCGTTGTCGTATATGGCGATCGGTTATCCAGGTGAACTTTTCCTGGCTTCGCTTGTCTACGACGGAGTGCTCGAGAAATTTCCGAAGTTGCGGATTGGTGTCACAGAACTAGGTGCCACCTGGTTGCCATCGTTTTTGCACTTCATTGATACGGGTGCCCGAGCATTTAAGAACATCCAAGATCTTTCACATTTATCGATGCGTCCGTCCGATTACTTGCGCCGTCAGGTTGTTGTGAGTCCATTCGCCGGTGAAGACGTGGGTTGGATCATTGAGCAGGTCGGTGAGCAGATGGTGGCTTTTTCTTCGGATTATCCCCACCATGAGGGAACCGACGATCCGATTCGTCGCTTTGAGGCCAGCATGACCGCAGTCGGTGACCTAGAGCGCAGGGCCTTCTATTTTGACAACGGAGCGAGACTTTTAGGTCTCTAGGTGATCCACGCCAGGGGGTAACGCTCTAATGTAAATACTGAAGTGCACAAATTCAATGGGGGACATATGAATTACGACTTGATCATTCGTGGGGGAACAGTTGTTGACGGAACGGGCAAGGCCTCGTTTCGTGCTGACGTCGCGGTGAATGGCGATCGCATCGTGGCGATCGGTGAATTGTCATCAGACACCGCAACCCGTGAAATTGATGCTGCTGGCAAAACGGTGTCGCCAGGCTTTGTTGACTTGCACACTCACCTTGACGCACAAGTTGGTTGGGATCCGTACATGACGTCAAGTTCATGGCACGGAGTCACCACGGTGCTCATGGGTAACTGTGGCGTGACCTTCGCTCCGGTTGTTGAACAAGATCGCGAATTCTTAGCCGAGATGATGGAAAGTGTCGAAGACATTCCCCGGCAGTCGATTCTTGATGGCCTGCCGTGGGACTGGGAGACATATCCCGAGTATCTCGATTCAGTGCAGCGACTCAAGCCCGCGTTGAATGTTGTTGGTTTGGTTGGTCACTGTGCGATCCGTTCGCAAGTGATGGGCGACCGCTCGTTGAGTGATGAAGAGCCAACCCCTGAAGAACTTGGCCGCATGGCCGACATCGCTGAAGAGTCAGTTGCTGGTGGTGCAGTTGGATTCTCAACATCGCGTATTTTGTTGCACGTTGTACCGGACGGACGTTGTGTTCCTGGCACATACGCAAAGATTGATGAGTACAAAGCCATCGCCGACGGAATGAATCGTGCGGGCGGCGGAATCTTCCAAGCAGTCAATGATTTCGCGACTAAAGCCGAATACGAATTCACGTTGCTACGTGAGATGGCGCAACATGCTGGCGACGTTTTGTTCTCTGGTGGCGCCGGCGACGGAGACCTTCGTTCGGTTGAACGTATGAATAGTTTCTTCACCAACATCAATGACAACTTGGGTCGCATTTCTTCAGCGACACAAACTCGTCCTGGCGGAACCTTGATGGGCCTCAAACAAACTCCTGTAGTTGCAGGGAAAGTTTGGAATGAGATGATGAAGTTGCCAACCGTCGAAGACCGCTTGAATGTTTTGCGTGACCCAGTGCGCCGCGCGGAATTACTTGAAGAAGGAAACCGTAAAGGCACGTGGTACGACGCGGCCAAGATTTTCCCATTAGGTCTTGATGAGTTGCCGAATTACAACGTTGATAACCCGAAGTCGGTTGCAGTGCTCGCGGCTGAAGCAGGCGTGACCCCAGTTGAACTGATCGTTGATCGTTTGCTGCAAAGCGAAGGCCGCGAGCTGTACAACGCGTGGTTCTTTAATCGTAATACCGAATCAATGGAAGCCTTCTTGCAGCTTGATGCAGTTGTTCCAGGTCTTGGTGACGCAGGTGCGCATGCTGGCCAAATTTGTGATGCCGATAGCCCGACGTTCTACTTGTCGTACTGGTATCGCAATCGCAAGGCTGTGACTCTTGAAAAGGCGGTTCACCAATTGACCGCCAAGCCGGCTGCTGTTCTGGGTCTAGTTGACCGTGGAACTTTGAAGGTCGGGGCATTCGCCGATATCAACGTGTTCGACCCCGAAAAGCTACAAACTGAGTACCCCGAATATGTCCATGACTTCCCGGGTGAAAAGGGTAGGTTCCGTATCAAGGCCCAGGGCTACGCCGCCACCATCGTGAATGGCGAAGTTGTGACCCAGCAGGGCGAACATACTGGTCATCGCCCCGGACGGGTGCTGCGCGAATTCGCTCGTTAGGTGGCTTTTGGGTAGGGCGAACTATTGTTGCCGTATGCCTAAGCCCGGAATGCACTCAGGAATCAGTACCGACGACGCGATGAACTTGGCCATGTCAGCCAAAGTTGTTCCGCTCTACGAAGCGGTCATCAAATTCATCGCCGAAGAAGTCGAGCCAGTGACGGCTCAGTTCTACAAACTTGGCGAAGGTCGCGCCGACCATTGGGGCTACGGCGTGGGTCAACTTGAACTGCTCGATTCATTGAAGGCTAAAGCCAAGGCTCGCGGCCTGTGGAACTTCTTCTTGCCCGATGCCGAAACTGGTGAAGGTTTGTCGAACCTCGACTATGCATACATCGCTGTTGAGTTGGGCAAGAACCCACTCGCATCAGAAGCAATGAACTGCAGCGCTCCCGACACCGGCAACATGGAAGTGCTTGAGCGCGTCGGAACACCCGAGCAGAAGAAGCAGTGGCTGGAGCCGTTGTTGGCCGGTGAAATTCGTTCGGCATACGCAATGACTGAACCCGATGTGGCTTCATCGGACGCAAAGAATCTTGAGTGCCGCGCCGTACTTGACGGTGAAGAGTGGTTGATCAACGGTGAGAAGTATTACATCTCGGGTGCTGGTGATCCGCGATGCAAGATCATGATTTGTATGTTGATGACTAGCCCTGATGCGTCACCGCACCGTCGTCACTCACAGATCTTGGTTCCGATGGACACACCAGGCGTTGAAATTCTTGGACCAATGGAAGTTTTCGGAGAAGATGATGCTCCGCACGGCCACATGCATTTGCGTTTCACTGATGTTCGTGTACCTGCAGCCAATATGTTGCTTGGTGAAGGACGCGGTTTCGAAATTTCGCAGGTTCGTCTCGGACCTGGCCGTATTCACCACTGCATGCGTTCAATCGGTGCAGGTGAGCGTGCGCTTGAATTGATGATTCGTCGTGGCTTGAGCCGCGAAGCTTTCGGCAAGCCGATCGCTCGCCTCGGAAAGAACACTGAAGTGATCGCCAAGGCTCGTATTGAACTTGAGGCCATGCGTTTGATGGTGTTGCGTGCCGCAAAGGCCATGGACACCATGGGTAACGCCGAAGCCCGTGTTTGGGTGAGTGCTGTCAAGGCAATGGTGCCGATTCGCGTGTGCGCAATCATCGACGAAGCCATTCAGGTGTTCGGAGCAACTGGTGTGTCGCAGTGGACGCCGTTGTCCCGCATGTACGCCAGTCAGCGCACGTTGCGTTTGGCTGATGGTCCCGACGAAGTGCACTGGCATGTAGTTGGTCGCAACGAAATTGCACGTTACGAAGGTGAAGACAACGACACCACTCGTGCCGCTCGCACGCAAGATGGAATGTTCTCGGGTCCTGCCTGATCATGAGCACTCCCGTCGTTGTTACAAAAGAAATCAATGCCAGTCCCGAAACCGTTTTCGCAATGGTGAGCGACCTCACTCGTATGGGTGAGTGGTCTCCCGAAAACCAAGGCGGTCAATGGGTCAAGGGTGCAACTGGGCCCGCCGTTGGTGCGCAATTCAAAGGTCGCAACTCAAACGGTAAAAAGAGTTGGGGAACAATGGTCAAAGTTTTCGAGTTTGCCCCTGGCAGTAAAATTGTTTTTGCATTGATGGTTGGTCCGTCACGTTGGTGCGACTGGGTGTGGGAAGTTACACCTTCAGCAAACGGTTCATTGGTGACTCATTCGTGGATCGATCGACGCAGCAAATTCTCGAACACGCTTGGACGTTTGGTGAGTGGAGTTGCCGATCGCAGCGAACACAATCGCAAGAATATGGAAGCAACCCTTGAAGCATTGGCGGCATCTGTTCATGGAAGTTGAAATGATTGTTGAGATTCCGCAAGGGTCTCGCAACAAATACGAAATGGATCATGAAACGGGTGCCATTTGGCTTGACCGCACGTTGTTTACTGCGACGCAGTATCCGCTTGATTACGGTTTCTTCCCTAACACATTGGGTGAAGACGGTGACCCGCTTGACGCATTGGTGTGGTTAGGTCAACCGACCTTTCCGGGATGTCATGTGTATGTGCGTCCAGTTGCAGTGTTCTGGATGGAAGACGAAGCTGGCGGCGACGCCAAGGTTCTGTGCGTCCCATCGCATGACCCACGCTTTAAGAATTATGTCGACATCGAAGATTTACCCGAGCACATGCTTGATGAAGTGGGCAACTTCTTTGAGACCTACAAATTGCTTGAGCCAAATAAAGAAACGACCGTACGTGGTTGGGAAGGCCGCCAGGCTGCCGAGCAAGAAATCGCCGACGCTTTCGCGCGTCTGAAACCTCACTGAGGTTGTGATTCTGGTGCAGAATTGTTGCGTATTTCGTAACGATTCTGCACCAGTTTCGCGTCTTGAGTTAGATGCTGGTGAGCAAAGTCGCGATACTCACTAAACACAACACCAAGGCCGGAATCGTGTTCGCCGCGGTGTCACGAACACGCACATGGCGCCACGTGGCTAAAACGAAATACACGGTTAAACAAAATGCGGCATAGATCCGTAAGTTGTTGTTGCTAAAACCGATCATCAACCCTGCAGCGCCGGCAAGCTTGGCGATACCGAGGGCTGGGATCACGCGAATCGGCATCTTCAACTTCGTCATGATCTCGACAATCTGTGGCATCATCTTCAAATCGGCGTATGCCGAAGCAACGCAAACGAAGGCCAGTACAACAGACAAGACATGTGAAGCAAGCGACATGCGCTCAAGAATAATCGTTCACTATGGGCTACTCTCGGTATTCATACCGTTGATTACTGGGGGTCATTGTGGGGGCACAAGAACAAGCCAATAAGGCAGTCGCTGAAGCGCATTGGAATTCGATGTACGCCAAAGATTGGGCTGACGTCGCGAGCCGTTTCGCTGACGATGCCGAATATATGGATGTGG
>CALPPJ020000021.1 GCA_943325425.2 Bifidobacterium breve
AAATCTTTTGCCCATTGACGATGTACTCATCGCCATCACGCACAGCGCGAGTTCCGAGGTTTGCCAAGTCACTTCCACTATTGGGTTCGCTAAATAACTGACACCAAAAATCTTCACCAGACAACAGCCTCAAGATGTACTTCTGCTTTTGTTCTTCGGTACCAGCAAACATGATCGTTGGTCCGGCCCAACCAATTCCGATGGGGTTGGCGGGACGACGAATTCCGGCTTTGGCCAGTTCATCATCAATGATGATTTGGTGGATGGGATCGGCTTCTAATCCAAACGGTGCTGGCCAATGGGGGGCGACATAACCCGCCTCAGCGAGCACCCGCCCCGACGGATTCGGGTGCGACCGAATCCATTCTTGAACCACTACTCGACGGGGGTCATCTTCGGCTGGTAACTGAAAATCCATGAACTGACCTTATTCAGGTCGAACAATGACTGCAATCTGTCTCCGACGAGCACGATCCTCGAACCTACGAGCGTTTACGATGACTCACTGTGTCAACAACCGCGTTAACAACCCCACCAGCTGCAAATCACGCCTGGAACTTCGCCGATGCGTGGGAATCAGTCGCCCGCCAACTTCCCGACGCTCTCGCTCAGCAGTATCAAAACGAGGTCTATTCATGGGCCGATTTCAACCAACGCGCCAACGGAATCGCCCAAAGTCTCTTGAACGCCGGCGTCAAGCAACAAGACAAAGTCGCGCAATACATGTACAACTGCCCGCAGTACCTGGAAAGTTTGTTTGCCACTTTCAAGGCTGGCCTCGCGCCAGTGAACACCAACTATCGCTACACCGCTGATGAACTGGTGTACATCTGGGACAACGCCGACGTTGTTGCAGTTGTCTTTCACGGGATATTTGCGGAGACGATTGAACAATTACGACACCGCGTTCCTCGCGTTGTCTTGTGGTTGTGGGTTGATGACCAAACTGGTGCGTGTCCATCCTGGGCAACCGATTACGCAACCGCTGCAGGTTTGGGAACATCGACGAATGTCTCTGGACCGTGGGGACGAACTGGCGACGACTTGTTGTTGCTTTATACCGGTGGAACCACTGGTATGCCCAAGGGCGTCATGTGGCGGCAAGAAGATCTCTTCCTCACACTCGACAGCACCAACAAGAAACGACTTCCACCAGTCCCTGAGGGTGACCCCATTGGCGAACGTTCCACTAAACCTGGTCCGCGTAATTTGCCGGCGGCGCCTTTGATGCACGGAACTGGATTGTTTAACGCGATGAGCAACTTGATGGTCGCTGGGTGCATCATCACGATGGCAAGTCGCAAGTTTGAACCGAAAGAACTACTTGACACCATTGAGAAATACCAAATCAACTCGATGTCTATTGTTGGAGACGCCTTCGCCAAACCCATTTTGCGAGCCTTAGATGCCGAACCCAATCGTTGGGATCTTTCATCATTACGAGTCATCGTTTCAAGCGGAGTGATGTTTGCTTCCGATACGAAAGCCGGCTTGTTACGTCACAGCGAGCGTCTCATCATGGTTGATGCTCTTGGGTCATCTGAAGCCATCGGTATGGCTCAGAACACCACATCGGCAAATGGTGAGTCAAAAACTGCTTCATTTGAACTTGGACCCAACACCAAAATTCTCACCGACGATGGACGCGAAGTGCAGGCCGGAAGTGACGAGATCGGTCGAGTGGCCCTCAAAGGCAATACGCCCATTGGTTATTACAAAGACCCCGAAAAGTCGGCAAAGACTTTCCAAGTCATCAATGGTGTGCGCTGGTCAATTCCTGGCGACTGGGCCAGCATCGATGCCGATGGCACCGTGCGCCTTTTGGGTCGTGGCAGTCAATGCATAAATACCGGTGGCGAAAAGGTGTATCCCGAGGAAGTAGAAGAAGCCCTCAAGTTGCACCCAACGGTGGCAGATGCGGCGGTTGTCGGTGTTCCAGATGAACGCTTCGGACAGGCCATCACCGCCCTCGTCGAGCCCTTGCCGGGCCAAACAATTGTTGAGGCCGATCTCATTGCTTTCATCAAGCAACATCACGCTGCGTACAAAGCGCCCAAACGAGTGATTTCAATCGCGACAGTTGGTCGTGCGGGTAACGGGAAACTTGATTACAAGGCTTTGACTGAGATCGCCTTGAAGTCTCTCGGGTAGCGTCTCATCTGCAGTTTTATAGAAACCACCAATCACCCCTCACTTATTTAGGAGTCAAAATGTCAGCACTCGGTTACGACGGCAAAGTTGCAATTATCACCGGAGCCGGTGGTGGCCTCGGTCGCCAGCACGCACTGATGATGGCCAAGCGTGGCGCGCTCATCGTCGTCAACGACCTAGGTGGATCGGTTGACGGAACCGGTGCCAATGCATCAGCCGCACAAGTAGTCGTTGATGAAATCAAGGCCGCTGGTGGCGAGGCTGTTGCCGACCACAACTCAGTTGCGACACCCGAAGGTGGCGCCGCGATCGTTCAGACCGCAATTGACACCTACGGTCGCGTCGACATCGTCATTAACAACGCGGGAATTCTGCGCGACAAGGCATTCCACAACATGACCCCTGATCTGTTGAACCCAGTTCTTGATGTGCACTTAAAGGGCGCCTTCTACGTCACCCAGCCCGCATTCGTACACATGCGCGAACAGGGTTACGGTCGCATCATTTCGACATCGTCCGCTGCTGGCGTATTCGGCAACTTCGGACAGACCAATTACGGTGCTGCCAAAATGGGTCTCGTCGGTTTCACTCGTGTGCTCGGCGTCGAAGGTGCCCGTTTCAATATCAAGGCCAACGCCATTGCTCCGCTCGCTATGACCCGCATGACCGAAGACATCTTGGGTGCGCTCAAAGACAAGCTTGATCCAGGCTTGGTTTCACCTCTCGTTGCCTTCTTGGCACACGAAGACTGCCCAGTAAGCGGCCAGTTGTTCTCTGTTGGTGGCGGACGTGTTGCTCATGTGTTCTTGGGAGAAACCAATGGTTTCTATTCACCAACATTGACTCCCGAAGATGTACAGGACAACTGGGACACCATCACCAATCGCGATTCATTCTCTGTTCCGAGCAATCTCGGCGAAGAGACCGCGTTGTTTTTGAATTTCTTCAAATAAAGCTCACTCATACTTTCGGGAGGTCACGCCGTGATCACAGTGGACGATTTTGCCCAAGAAGCCAAACATTGGTTGGCAGAAAATAAGCATCTTGCTCCACGTGATTACGGTGCCATCTGTCCGCCCGACATGGTGAACGAAGGCCTTGCTTGGCAAAAGCATCTCTATGCTTCAGGCAAAGCTGGAATTCACTGGCCCGTCGAATTCGGCGGACAAGGTTTGACTGCCGCCCATCAAGCTCAGTGGTTATACGAATGCGCACTTGTTGGAGTGCCCGGCGTTTTCAACATGGTCGGCTTAGTCCTCACAGGTGGTGCTGTTCAGAAATTTGGAACGCCCGAACAACAAGCCAAACATCTGAACGCCACCTTGCGTGCCGAACATGTCTGGTGTCAGTTATTCAGTGAACCTGGTGCAGGTAGTGACTTAGGTTCACTCAGCACCAAAGCAGAGCGCGACGGAGATCGCTACATCGTGAATGGGCAAAAGGTTTGGTGCTCGGGTGCCCGCTACAGCAACTGGGGCATCTTGATGGCTCGAACAAATTCTGATGCACCCAAGCATGAAGGCATCAGTTTCTTTTTATTGGATATGAGCTTGCCCGGAATTGAAATTCGTCCGCTCAAGCAGATGACTGGTGAAGCAGAATTCGACGAAGTCTTCTTCACCGATGTGGAGATGCCCGCCGAAGCTTTGCTCGGACCACTTCATGGTGGATGGGGTGTCGGCATGGCTGTGTTGACGTCAGAGCGCGGCCATATTGGGACAAGTGTCATTTCTCTTGAGCGACGACTCGATTCAATCTCCCGACTTGCTGAAGGACGCGATCTGTCGCCGACCGAACGACAAGAGATTGTGAAGTTGCTGTCGAAGGGAATGGCCTACAAAGCCATGGCCCAGCGTCAAGGACCAGTGGCTTCAACTGCCGCCTCACTCATGAAATTGGGCATCACCGAGATGATGTTCGAGACATCAATGTTGCGTTCAGATATTTCGGGAATGGACTCGCTGCTCGTTGGTCCAGAAGCCTTCGGAGTGCTGTCAGCACCGGGTGGCCGCATTGCGGGAGGAACGAGTCAGGTGCAACGCAATATCATCGGCGAACGATTACTTGGTCTCCCCCGCGAACCATCTATCAAAAAGCCAGAAAATAACTGATCGTCAGCACTGTGAATGGTGAGCGAATCATGAATGAGAAATCGACAAAAGACCAGCAACAGGGCACCATCACAAGGGATATACCCTGGGGACTCGTCGGCTTCGCTGTTCTCGTGGCCATCGTCGCAGCCTTCGTCCTGCAGAACCGGGACCGAATGCCCGTAAACTTCTTATTCTTCGAAATCAACAGTCGGCAGTGGGTCAACCTCATCGTCGCCGTTGCGTTCGGCGTAGTACTTGATCGGTCATTTATCGGTTGGAGAAAGCGTCGCCGCAAAGACGACTGAGTCTCACTGTCGAGAAATAGTGAGAACCTCATCGTGAAAGTCGCATCTACTAACGGCGTCAAAGTCGAAATGTATGACATGGGTGGCACTGGCCCCAACATGTTGCTTTCGCACGCCAACGGATTTCATGGTCGGTGCTGGAAACCTGTTGCCGACAATTTGATTAAACGCTTTCACTGTTACTCATTTGATCATCGCGGTCATGGCGACACCAAGGCTCCCAAAGATTGGAAAGTCGCGTGGGCTGGTTACGGCGCTGATGCCACCGCATGTGCTAAATCAATCAACGAACCTGGCGGCATCATCGGAGTCGGTCACTCAATGGGCGGAGCAACTCTTCTCATTGCTGCGATCAAAAACCCTGGCCTTTTTCGCGGACTGCTGTTGTATGAACCAATCGTGAAGCCCGATGATGTGCGCATGCCGGCCAATCGACCCAATAACTTGGCTGAAGGTGCGGCGCGTCGTAAAAAGAGTTTCAAATCTTTTGAAGACGCCATTGAGAATTACTCAAACAAAATGCCGATGACTCACTTCACCCCCGAAGCTCTTGAAGCCTATGTTCGCGGTGGTTTTAATCAAGCTGACGACGGTTCCGTTCACCTCAAGTGCGACCCCGCCCTCGAGTCGGAGAATTTCCGCAATCCCGAAATTCCTCATCTGTGGAAGAAACTTTCTGAACTGGATATCCCAGTCTGGGTTTTGAGCGGACACCCCGAGCCATTCCAACCCTCAGGTTTCGCTGAAGCAATTGCCGACCGTCTTCCGCAGGGCAATCACATTGAATACAGCGACCTTGATCACTTTGGGCCTTTTGTTGATCCCATTCGCGTGGCCCGCATCATCGACACTTTTGCCGACACATTGGAGCCCTGATGGCCGAAATGGTCGATGGGTCAACTCCAGGAACTGGAATCTTTGGTCCATCGGTAGATGCATTTGATCAGCGAGTTGATGAGTTACTCGAGATTGTGCGCTCGTCAAAAACTGCCGCGCGAGTCTTTTTGGCCGCTAGTCGATTAGGTGACTTCAGTGTGATCTGGCATCTCATTGCCGCAGCACGAGCGACAACAAGTCGCAAACGTGCGTCCCAGGGATTTGCGTTAGCTGCGCTACTAGGTGCCGAATCGCTCATCGTCAACCAAGGAGTCAAACGTCTTTTCAAACGTGATCGCCCCACGTCAAGTGGGGACGATCGTTTTGAAGTGCGTACACCTTCAACGAGCAGTTTTCCGAGCGGTCACGCCAGTGCTGCAACATTTGCCGCGGTTGTCTTGACCACTTTAGATGGCAAAAAATCGGCACCTTTATGGTTTGGGTTGGCCGCAATTGTTGGCACTAGCCGAGCATTTGTGCGTATTCATCACGCATCTGATGTCATCGGCGGAGCCTTGGTTGGATTGGTGCTTGGACTCGCAGTTCGCCCAATTGTGAAACTGCTCAAGTAAAGCGTTATCGCAAAACTGTTGCTTCAACGCTCGCCGTTGTTACTGATTGATCTGAAGTAATTTCCAAAATCTTGATCTGCACCTGATCGTTTGACCATTGTTCACCGCTCAATAGGTCATCACTCAAAACGGTTTGTCGACGTTCGTATCCGATCTCGCCTACTACTTCAACTTGATGCACGACTACCCGGTCATGAAGTAAATGCTGGTTGTCGCCGGAGGCCTTGATCAACTCAACTGTCAAGACGAGTGAATCGTTGACTGTAACGATGAGTAGTCGCACTCCATCGACTGTTAGATCAGTTTCAGTAGCAACAAGTTCGAAACTTCTCGTCCCACTTTCAAGAGACGCAACGTGAGTATCTTGCAACCATTTCGCAAGGTACATATTGATAGCAAGTGGTCCTGGAGCATTGCGGGTCTCCGGGAAGGTTTCTCGTGGCGCCGAACTATTGCTCATGACATCAACATCACTGTCATAGAGGCCACTGCCAAAATTGTCCATCGATGTACTGCTATGCGGCCAATCAAGCGCATGACCCAATTCGTGTTCAACCAAATCCAACGGCGGGTTACCTTGCCAATACGGCATGAAGTCTGAAGCGCCGATGTACACCGCTCGACCAGTTTGTTTCGCGGAGCAATTCTTTGTACATGGCGTGCCGGGTCGACCCCATCCACCGACTGCCACCTCAGTATGTTGCGCGTCGGCAATCACCAATACGCCACGAGTAGCAGCAGAAGCTTTGTCTAATGCTCGATCAACACACACTTCCGATTTCTCATCGACGCCAATTGAGACTCCAGAAACAGCGGTGAATTTTGGTTGATATTGACCATGCGACCAGCGCGAGAAATAGTCCACGACTGGTGTGAGAGCGGCAACAATGTCTGTGCTCGCCAAGTCAAGACGTACGTCAATCGGTTCATACAGGGAATCTGTGGTGCCTTGTGGTACCTGGCAAACCACCACTTCCCAGGGGTCTATCCCAACCGCGATATCAGCAAACTTTGCGGCCGTTGCAAACATTGTTTGTACAGGGTCGGCAGCAAAAGACTCTGTGACCTGCCCTTCATCGCCGCAGCCAGCAATTGCCATAGTCGACAAGCCGACTGCAACTATTGCGCTAAGAAATTTCATCGCCCTTGAACCGTAGCCTGAAAGGTATGGCAACGGAGATCCGCTTCGACCACAAAATGTCTGACGCTGAAGGCCTGATGTGGCGCCTTGACAAAGACCCCTACCTTTCGTCAACTTTTTCCAATCTTTCACTTCTTGATCAATCACCAGATTTTGAGCGTCTTCGTCGGCGCATGGAACGAGCTTCCATTGCAATTCCACGTTTGCGACAAAAAGTTCAATCAACACCGGCCAACCTGACTCCCCCGTTATGGGTCGAAGATCCAGATTTCAATATCGACTATCACGTTCGTCGCATTGCGGTTCCCGCACCAGGCACTCTTCAACAGGCATTAGATATCGCGACGTTGATCACTGCAGATCCGTTTGATCGCACAAGACCTCTTTGGCAATTCGTTGTGATTGAAGGTTTAGAAAATGGCCAAGCGTTGTTAGTCGAGAAATTACACCACACCATCGCTGACGGCGAAGGAAGTGTGCAGTTATCGCTCCAGTTTTTTGACTTTGAACGTGATGCCGCCGAACCTTTACCGCTTGATGCATCAACTGTCAAAGATGCGTCAGCACAACCCAACATGTTGCAGGGCGATATGTGGCGGGACTTATTGTCCGGTCCACTTAAACTGCCACTCGCATTGGTCAAACAAATTCGTGATCTGCTCGCCGATCCAACACAAATTCCAAGTAATGGATCAGCAACTATAGAAACATTGCGCGGCCTTCTCGGACAAATGACCGATGTTGACCCTGCTAAGTCTCCGCTGTGGACGACTCGGTCATTGAAACGACGTAGCGCTGTTCTCGAAATTCCATTCTTAGAAACACGCGAGATCGCCCGATCGCTAGGTGGAACCCTCAATACAGTTTTACTTGCCGCCGCGAGCGATGCATCCGGTCGCTATCACCGCGAACTTGGAAAACCTGTTGAACATCTTCGAGCGTCAATGGCAATCAGTACTCGTAAAGATTCCGGAGATGGATCACAGACCAATGCTTTCTCGTTGGCCCGATTGCTAGTTCCCACTGGTGAAATGACCATGAAAGATCGCTTTAACCTGGTCCACCAAGCAACACTCGATGCCAGTGGAGCTTCGGCGTCAAAGGCACTCGACGCAATTTCAGCACTGTCGTCATCATTGCCCACTGGCATTTTGACTCGTATCGCCCGCCTGCAATCGCAAACCGTCGACTTCGCCACATCCAATGTCAAAGGGACTCCCCTGCCCGTCTACGTCGCAGGTGCAGAAATCATCAACAACTTTCCGCTTGGACCGTTGGGAGGAGTTGCGTTCAACCTGACGCTCATCTCACACGTCGGTCATCTAGATATGGGTCTGCACATGGATTCAGGCGCCATCGAAAATCCGCATTTGCTCCATCAGCTTCTCACTGACTCATTCGCCGAATTACTGCAGATCAAAACGAAGAAAACATCCGTTCGAAAATCAACAAACCAAAGAGGGCCGAAAAGGATTGACGGCGAGAGGAACTGATTCGTACCGAATCAGCCACGCATTGCGGTCGTCAACAAATTGCGAACGTCGAGCAACATGTCGCTCACTTCGCCAGTTGACACCAGTTCACGCTTCACGAGATCGGACAGCGCCGAATCGATGATTGAAAGAGCCTCGTTAATGACATCGGCCGAAACGACTTTGATGTCACTGATTTCAAGATCGGTCATCACGTCGGCTACCTGTGCATTAGTCATTGATGGCTCCTCTAGTCACGGTTCTTGAAAGCATTGCTCGGCTCGAACAACTCGCTACTGAGAAAGTAAAGCATAGAACCGACTGATATGTGCATCGTATCTCGGTCTTTTTTCTTGGCATGGTCAGCCCAAGGCGTCGTCGGGCACAACACCCAGCCCCTACGATCGGGATATGGAATTACATGGAGCCGGAACCGTCGTCACAGGTGCATCAGGTGGCATCGGAGAAGCCCTAGCCCGTCGCTTTCACCATCTTGGTGCGTGGGTCGTTGTCTCCGACATCGCCGAAGCGGGGATTACGGCACTGGCCGCAGAACTCAACGCAAAAAGGCCACATTCGGCACTGGCCGTCGTTGCTGATGTCGCCACGGAATCCGGCAACCAGCAACTAGTGGCGACCGCCCGCCAATTCTTGTCAAACAACGGTGGCAACGGAATTGATTTGTTCTTTGCCAACGCAGGTGTTGGCAACGGCACACTTATTGAAACAACTTCAGAATCCGATTGGAATTTGGCTTTCAATGTCAATGTTCACGCCCATCGTTGGGCGATGAAGTATCTCATTGAAGATTGGTTGACCGCAGGTCGCGGATATTTCTGCTCAACGGCGTCGGCCGCTGGTCTCTTAAGCCAAATCGGTTCCATGCCGTATTCAATGACTAAAAGTGCAGCCGTGGCATTTGCCGAATCACTGGCAATCACTTACGGTGATCGCGGCATTCGCGTGAGTTGTTTGTGTCCCCAAGGCGTCAACACCAACATGTTGCGCCAAGGCGATACGCCCGGGGCCGGAATCGCCAGCGATGTTGTGCGGTCAGCGGGTGTTGTTCTTGAACCCGATGAAGTAGCAATTGTTGTGTCTGACGCAATTGAACAAGAAAAGTTTTTGATTCTTCCGCACCCCCAAGTTGCCGAGTTTGAACAGCGCAAAGCCGCCGACCGTGATCGTTGGTTGTCTGGAATGCGCAAACTTCAAGCTCGGGTTTTTGGAAACGGTTAACAATGGCACCTAAGGCCACTGCTCCGCGCTCGGCATCGGCCAAGGCTGCCGCCGAGAAGTCGTCAGTCGATCAGGCCGCGGTCCTACACAGCATCGGGCTGACTGCAGGCGAAGAGGTTCGATTCCGTCGGGCCGGCCGAGGACGATGGCAGTCGGGGCGAATCGCCTATGTCGAACGAGACGGCAGCATTACGGTGCATGACGCCCATGGCGCGGCCCGTTCATTGCGCCCCGAGCATCTTGAAGTCAAACGGCCGGGGAAGCGCAAGAAGCTCACTTGGCAGGCTGTCACCGATGTGGCGGTCACCTGGGAGCAATTGACGCTGTTCTGAACGGCTACGGTGGGCGCATGGGCGTACGACTTGATCCTTCCGACGAATACATGCACGAACTCGGTCCCGAATCAAACTTCAACGAAAGCATGTACATCAATTGCTTTGATCCGGTGAACAAAGTTGGTGGCTGGTTCCGTATGGGTAACCGTGCCAATGAGGGCATCGCCGAAATGACCGTGTGTATCTATTTGCCCGATGGCTCGGTGGCCTTCATGTTCAAACGACCGGCGATTGAAAACAACAATCAACTTGATGCGGGTGGTCTGACGTGGACCATGGTGAAACCATTTGAAGAACTCAAAATTGATTTCGCGGGGAAGGTTGTCGTTCTTGCGGAACCCGAGCAGATGGTTGATCCCAAGACTGCATTCAAAAATAACCCGTATTCAGAATGTGAAGCGCACATCACGTTCACCGGTCAGGGTCGCTCGAGCATGTTCGGTGGCGAGCCCGACACGCCGCATGAAACACCGGGTGAAGAATTTGCCAAGGGCCACTACGAGCAGTTGATCCAGGCTCACGGAACAATTCGTGTTGGTGATCAAGAATGGGAAATCAATGGCTTCGGATTGCGCGATCACTCATGGGGTCCGCGCTACTGGCAGGCGCCGTGGTATTACCGCTGGCTTACTGCCAACTTTGACGAGAACCTCGGTTTCATGCTGTCACGAGTTGCCAAAAAAGAGGGCCCCGGAACCCGCGGTGGATTCGTCTGGGAAAATGGCACGATGCACTATTGCGATCACGCCGAAATCTCAACTGTCTTCCAAGGTGAAGATACGTATCACGACAAAATTGAAGCTGTACTCAAGTCAAGTCGCAGCGATCGAGAATGGCGATTTACCGGTGACGTGATGAGTTTGATTCCGTTGCGTAATCGTCGCCAGACTCCTGAT